>NZ_JAAHFV010000142.1:0-15057 GCF_010672755.1 Moorena sp. SIO1F2 | reverse complement strand
GAACCTAACAAAACGATTTTGGGTTCATCACGAACTGACCTGGGACTTAACCCAAACCACCCAGGACTGGAACCAGGAAAGTCCGGATACAATTTGGCACTAGTTGGTCCAAATATGTATGAAGTTAAACGTTATTTTGACCATGCTCTAACTAATCAACCGGATTTAAAAACCGTTGTGATTGGTATTGACTTTTTCATGTTCAATGACTTGAAAACTAATGCTCCAGATTTTAAGGAAAGTCTTATTAATCAAGAAACTATTCCCCTGCAAGAGTTGATTAATTCGACCCTATCCCTAAACGCGCTTAATGCTAGTAGAGCCACTCTAAGTTCTAGTATCAATTCAAAGGCTTACTTTCTCTATGATGCCAATGGTAGGCGTTTTATTTATAACAATAAGCCCAAGAAACCTTTACCAGCAGGGTTTCAGGAGATGCTCAAGGGCTTAATGACAAGTGAGGGCTATTATAAAGAGTATCGACTTTCCGATAGTTTTTTGAATGATCTTCAAGACATTGTCGATACCTGTAAGGAAAAAGGGATAGAGCTAAAAGTATTTATATCACCATCCCATGCTACTCAATGGGAAAGTCTTCGGGTTACCAGACTGTGGCCAGTGTTTGAAGAATGGAAACGTCGGTTAGTGGAGATTACACCAGTGTGGGATTTCTCTGGCTATAACAGCATTACCACAGAAGCGATTAGCGAAGAGATGAAAAACTATTGGGATAGCTCTCATTATCGCGAAGAAGTAGGTGATCTAATCCTGAATCGCCTATTCAGTTATCAAGCTCACACTGTTCCAGAGGATTTTGGTGTTCTAATTACACCAGACAATGTTGAATCCCACCTCGGTAAAGTTAGGAATGAGCGGGAGTCATGGGCAGAGACTAATGGTGATATAGTAAAGTTAGTGGAAGATTTAAACCAAAAATCTGAGATAGCAAGTAAGTAAGTTTCCTATACTTGGTGTGGTTTGGTAAGCATTCAGCTTGTAGGGTGGGCAAAAACATTTTGGTTAAAATGAGTCTTCTAGATAAGATAACTTTGCCCACCCTACTTTAATTGGTATTTTTTTTACACGCAAGTAGCCAAAAAATAAAAGACCAGATTTTAGCTTGTAGGGTGGGCAAAAACATTTTGGTTAAAATGAGTCTTCTAGATAAGATAACTTTGCCCACCCTACTTTAATTGGTATTTTTTTTACACGCAAGTCCCTAAGCTGAATGCTTAGCCGAAAGATTCAAGAGCTTCCCCTGGGCTGATTCTAGAATCGCGTCTCGGATGAAGAAACTTGCTTGGATAATCTCTATTCCAATTAATTCTCCTGCTTCATTGAGTTCGGCGGTAATGTTAGGACTAATTTCGACACTACCTGCTTCTGGTTCATCAGACAGGGTAAGGTGAAGGATATCCTCTTGTTCAAAGTATGTCATCTTGGCATTATTCATTAATGGTATAGCGGTTTTCAATTAGGTGAGGTACATTTGGGTTTTAGGGAACAGGGAATAGGGAATAGGGAATAGGGAACAAGTAAGCAAGTAACAGGGAATAGGTAACAGGCAACACGTAAAAAAAAAAAATCTGTGTACATCATTAGGCTGGAAAACGCTAGAAATCTCCCAGTTCTTAATTTGATTGCGGAAAGTGACAGAACAGGGATTATACCATGTTCAGATAATCATTTATAAAAAAAAACATAGCTGACTTTTCGGAGGTAATTTCCCTCGTCATCCCCTGTTCCCAGATCCGCTGTTCCCTGTTCCCTATTACCTACTTTTATAAGTTTTCAACCGAACATGATATAAGATCTATTTTCCAGTCAATTGACCAATTTGTTTCAAATCGACATTGCCACCACTGATAATGACACCAATCCGAGCATTGGGCATTTTAATAATCCCTTCAAGTAGGGCAGCAGCAGCTAAGGCACCAGTGGGCTCAACTACAATTTTTAGCCGTTCCCAGAGGAAAAACATGGTACGGATAATCGCAGCTTCCGATACAGTTACCATGTCATCAACGTAATGAAGGACTAGGGGAAAGGTAAGTTTGCCGAGGCTGGGAGTTCTGGCTCCGTCAGCAATAGTGTTGGGATTGTCAACAGTTTGGAGGATTTTGCTATGGAAGGAACGGGTGGCATCATCGGCCTGTGCTGGTTCTACACCAATCACACGGCAATTAGGACATAGGGTTTTGGTTGCGATCGCACATCCTGAGAGTAAGCCACCACCACCACAACACACCAGTAACAGATCCAGTGAACCGACTTGTTCTAGGAGTTCTTTGGCAGTAGTACCTTGTCCAGCAATAATGTGGGGGTGATCGTAGGGAGGAATGATGGTGAGTTTGCGATCGCGTGATAACTCTTCGGCTAATGCTTCCCGTCTCAATTCAGCGCGATCATATAAAATTACTTCAGCACCATAGCCACGGGTAGCGGCTTGCTTGACCGCTGGGGCATCTTTGGGCATCACTACAGTGGTGGGGATACCGAGGATAGTGCCAGATAATGCGATCGCTTGGCCATGATTACCAGAAGAAAAGGTGAGAACCCCTCGCTGTTTTTGTGCTTCAGATAGTTGTGACAGAGCGTTATAAGCCCCTCGAAACTTAAAGGCACCAATACGTTGGAAGTTTTCGCATTTAAAGAAGACTTGAGCATTGGTGAGCTGGTTGACCGTTCTGGAGGTATGGACTGGGGTTTGATGGGCATTCCCCGATAGGCGTTTGGCGGCAGCTTCTATGTCAGTGTAGGTTACGGGTAATGCTTGCAGTTCCATAGCAGTAGGGGAGTCGGGAATCGGGAATCGGGAGTCGGGAGTCAGGGTAAGAAACTTGAATATACCTGATCAGTATAAGAAACAGGCTTACTGAATTCTTAATTCTAAATTCTAAATTCTTAATTCTTAATTCTTAATTCTTAATTCTTAATTCTTAATTCTTAATTCTAAGATTACTTCACCACTTTTAGACGATGTGGTGAGGGTTGATCATAGAGAACAATAAAACCACCAATAACCACCACAGCCAATGCTGAGGGGACTAATGGTACCCAATACCCTTGTTTCAAAAGACCTAAGCAGGAGCCGTAGAGAATCGATAGAGCCAACAGCAACACACCCAAACGTAGGGAGGATTTACAGCGCCAACACACCAGACCAGCCGTTAGGCACCAACCCCAAATCCACACTACTTCACGCCATGTAGGCCAATCCCGTATCAGGGGTCGCTGATCTAAAACAGCACTTATAATCTGACTTACCATGTGGGCATGGAGAATCACTCCTGGTGTTTGATCCTCTATTTCATTACCTTTACTATAGGGTGTAAAAAAATAATCCTCACGGCTGGGAGCAGTAACGCCAATCAGAACAATTCTTCCCTTGAAGGCATCACCATTGATCTTACCGTTTAGAACTTGAGAGAGAGTGACTTGGGGCACAAAATCTTCTGGAGATTGGTGAAAACGGTAATTCAGCATGATTTGGTGTCCCCAGGCATCCAGGTTATGATAACTGCCAGTATGATGGGTTAAGGGTGTAAAGACTACATCACCTAGCTGTAAATATCCTTGATCTGTGTAGGTGGGAGATATTTCCTCTGCCACTAGATACCGCATGGCCAACTGGGTACTCAGAGCATAGGAAGCACTACAAACTGATGTGGGATCAGGGTTAAAGGCCAACAGATGGCGACGGATCACCCCGTCTGGGTCACCTACAACATCACTAAAGGCCAAGTTTTGTTTCGGAACTTCTGGGGGCGGTGAAATTCCTTGATCCTCTTCGTTACTGGCTTTGCAGACCGTAACTAAATTCTCGGTTTGCTCTAGGAGCGTTCCCAAATCTTGGTAGTCTGGGGCTACAGGAAAATCACGATGAATATCTAGGCCAATTACTTTGGCTTGAGAGGAATTAAGTATTTCTAATAGTTGTTTGAGTGATCGGTCTGATAAGGAGGTACCTGGTCTTAAATCCGACTGCTGAGCTTTAATATCTTCTTCAGTAACCTCTACCACTATAATACGGGAATCAGGAAACTCCGCTGGTCTTCTATTAATCAGGTGGTCGAAGGCTTTCAATTCCAAACCTTGGAGTAAACTGAGCTGCTGTATAACTATCAAGAAGCATGTAATTACTAAACTGCTCACTAATACCTGGAGCAAGCTCAGCTTAGGACGTACAGGTGGAGGTGGAGGTGGAGGTATAGGTGGAGGTGGGACAGGGTTATCTATCAACCCTTTCCAAGTCGGTGGCGGGGCGGCGGGATTCTGACAAATTATCGGTAACCAAGTTGCACAAGGAAACTCATCTTCTATCCCTTGTAATCGTTCCCTAGCTTCCCGCACTGCTAAATAGAAGGACTGCCCCCGAGCAAAAGCGGTTAAAAAATATTTCAAAAATTCCTGTGAAACCCGGTCAGGTACCGGTTCTCGCATCACAACAATTTGGGGAATCTGTAAATTAGCCAGATTTGAGGCTAAACCCAAGCCATCACAAGAATTAAAAATCGCTATTTTTAAGCCTTTTCCAATTGCTCTTTTTAAGCCAAACTTTAACTGATTAATGGTTAAACTATCGGTTTTATTAATATAAATGTGACCCGTTTCATCATTGTTTTGACTGGAACTATGACCAGCAAAAAAGAGGATATCCCAGCATTGCTCCCAAAGGGCTTCATGGACTTGCTGGCGCTTGGGTTCTATGAGAAACTTGATCTGAGCATCAGGTAATTCCTCTAGCAACTTCTGATCTGCTTCGGTATCAATACCAAAACTATTGCCAATAATTGCTAAAATTCTCACCTTGGCGTGGGGCTTGGGATTTAGAGTGACTGGTTCAAACTTTAAGGCACTTAAAGCAATTTCTGCCTTGGAATAGCGTTCCCAAAAATCCCACAGATGCCAGGGCAGTCGCCGTAAACAACTGTTCTCGGTTTGAATAATGAGACGAATTTCATCCGAGGGTAATAGTTGTTCGAGTAATTTCTCCTTAATCGGTCGAAATGGCTCTGAGGATAGCCAAGCATTTAAGCGATCGCCTAATACTTGGGCAGCATTGTAGCACCGTTCCAGTTTAGATACATTGGTCACTTGTACCACTGATGCTTCTAGACGGGAACGTAACCCCAAACTGTGATAACTCGTTGTCCAACTTTGGCACGATTGCAGAATTTCAGGAGCAGGAGGTAGCCTGCCAGTGATTTCCAACAAAGGGCTTTTGCCCTCTTCCAAAATCTGTAAAGTGACTGGAAACCCTTGGTCAAAACAACCATTTCCTATCTTTAAGACAACTAATTTCCCAATACTGCGCGTGTTATTGGTCATTGGTCATGGATCACTTGTGTTGCAGATGTGATTTGTCCCCTCATTTTACCTATTTATAGAGGTTGATAGAGGTTTATAGAGGGTGTATCGGTGCCTTAGGATTGACCACTGACTGATCTCAAAACTGATCTCAAAAAAGACACCAGATAACCGATCTATCCCCGTAATCTGAAGGACTTTGAATTATAACGCTTTCAGTGGTGTGTCGATGGCTAAATTCGGTAATTCTTAGATTGGCGGTAGACCACGGTACGGGTTCAGATGGTAAAATCCTCAATAATCCTGGCATCGTCAAGGGCAACTTCGACACTAAATTGCTCTCCTGGTACACCACTGAACTGCAATTGAATGTAATTATCGATTTGTCTGGCTTGGGCTTCGAGAAACACTGTTCCGGATGCATCCAGCACAGTGAGTGTGAGGTGGGGAGGCAAATAGGTTTTACTGCCAGTGGGATATACCTTGAGGCGAATATTTTGCTTGAGTTCAGATTCTGGGACAAGTTCCACCACCAAAGCCACGGGGGAACCCGCTAGCAATAGCCCTAAGTCAATCAACTTAGCCCGCCTAATCCCCACATCAAGATTTTCCTCTAGGGGTAATGCTTCAGTTGACTCTAGACCAACAGAGCGGAAAGCGAACATTGGTTCGGGTGGGTTTAAAAAGTTTTCCAAGCTTTCGAGAGTTTGCCAACCAGTTTCAACCACATTGTTTAACCATTGACTCAAGTTTACCTTTGTTCTTTGGACTACCTGTGAGATAGGTTGATGGAAGTGATCGATTAAATCATCAACAGGTTGTAGTTGGCTAATGGGTAACTCTTCGGTATCAGCAGTTGGAGTAAATCCCAACACTGTCCCCTCCGAGGATTGTTCATTAATCTGAACAACTACATAGCCAATCCGATCACACCAAACTTCGGGGGGAATATGGCAGACGGAATCTTGGACTTTGATCGGTCGGCATTCGATACGACCGATACCGGATACTTCCAAGTCTGCCACATTAGCTAACAGGCGTATAATAGGGTTCCAGCTGTCTGAGGCTTTTAAATCTGTAGTCATCCCCATCATTTGCATGTAATCATTGACAAGCAAGACAGCCAAGGTGTTGAGTCGAACTTGCTCAGCTTTTTCAGGGGTAGGCTGTTGCCTAGCAAATTGCTCAGCACTCCTGCGTGCATTCTGAGTAATGGGCAGAGGAAGGGCAAATTGTTCTAGGTTATGGGTGTTGTAGGTCATAGGAATTGTGTTTCTGTACTGATGTGAACACCTTGACTGAAGAAAGTTAATGTTAAGGTAAGTCTTTTTAAGGAACCTCCTATTATAGATATCCTTCCGATTCTCCAAATTTACGCAAACGGGGCAAACATTGTCGCTGATAAAAGCTACTTAATGTAGAAATTGATACATTAAACTCTTCTGATAGGGTTTTCCAGCTAGTTTCTGGAGGCAAGCGTCGCCAAATTAAGACTTGGCAGGTGACCTCTGGATTACCTTTGATATGGGTAGTGCGTAGATCACTATCAACAGCCGCCCTTTCCACCCATTCCCTGACATCTTCGAGTAAGGTAGGCACGTCGGGTGGAGCGGCCACACTATTGAGCGGGTCAACATTTTGACCATTTTTACCCTTGCTAGAAGATACTGTCTTACCTTGTCCGTCTATAGTCTTGATGCGAAAGTCTTGGAGTCGTTTCTTCAAGTAGAAATTGAGCCAAGTGATCACACTGCCACGGCTAGAGTCGTAGGGATTACCGGTTTTGCCTTCGCAAATATTCTGGCAAAAGTAAATCCAGGTTTGTTGGAGTGCGTCTTGATAGTAGGGAGTATGTTCTTGCCAAAGCTTCTTAGTGACTAAACGAATAATTTTTGTTAAGTTTCTTTGACGGTGAGCGCTTCCAGGTGGATGACTACATGCTGCGGTCACTAGCTGGTTGAGCTGCTCATATAGTTGAGTCATAATGCGATCGCTCCGCCTTTGCTGATATTGCCTTTCTCCGAAAATACTATTTTCAAACAGGTATGCATATCTTATGCAGGGTCAGCCTTAGGTCTCTAATCTGAACTACTCCAGGATACTCGGAGTTTTGGTTAAGACTAACCCAGTATTCAGCTGTTGACAGTTTAGTTATTATGTGTTAATAACGAGGGACTAGAAACTCGGATTAACTTTATAACCTAGAATATAAAACACTTAATAGTTAATAGGAAACATTAAAATACACTAAATAATTACTTAGTGTTAAAAAAAAACAATTGAAGTCAAGTATTAATACCTAACACCTAACACCTAACACCTAACACCTAATACCTAACACCTAAGCTAAGCAGTGATGTTTCCCAATTCCCAAAAATTTCTGATCAAATTTTCGGGAATCTGTGGAAGACACCTTGTAGTAAGTAAGTAACGTAGCTTTACTAGAGCTTGTCAAACATCTTGGACAGTTTTTGACATATGTCTCTAGGATTTCCTCCCAGTTGATGTACAGTGGCGGTTGTGACAATGGTTGCAGCCGCTTTTTTTTTGGAGGGGAATGGGTAATGGGTAATAGCCACTGCTGTATTTAGGATTGTGCCAATGCGTTCGCCTAGGGGCTCTTTTGGAGGATCCCATGACCGATCACAGAATTACCTTAACATAACTTCATAGTTGTGCGATCCTGAAAAAAGAGTTATCAATAAACTCAAGAAAAGGTCAATGTCAGAATTCTCAGAAATAAAACGAGTAGTTGTAGTGGGTGCTGGATGGGCAGGCTTAGGCGCAACTCACCACTTAGCCAAACAAGGTTACGATGTCACTCTCCTAGAAGCAAGTTCCTATGCCGGTGGTTTAGTGGCAGGATGGAAAACAGCGGGTGGACGTTCTGTAGAAGGGGGAATTCATGGTTTCTGGTATCCCTATCACAACATTTTCAACCTGGTAAAGGAACTCCGACTCAATCCTTTCACTCCTTTCACCCGTTCTTCTCAGTATTCCCCTGCTGGATTAGAAGTCGAATCCCCTATCTTTCAAAATCAACCACGACTTCCGACGCCCCTAGGAACCTTCCTCTACACCGACTTCAAACGCTTACCCCTGATTGATCGACTCTCTGCCTTACCCCTACTCTATGCTGTTGTTGACTTCGATAATTCCCACCAGGCATGGACTAGGTATGACTCGGTAAGCGCCCGTGAATTATTTAAACAGTTTGGGGTTTCGGCACGACTGTACAAGGATTCCTTTGAGCCCATGCTGTTAGTGGGTTTATTTGCTCCAGGAGAACAATGTTCAGCCGCAGCAGCCCTAGGAATGCTGTATTACTTCATTTTGGCTCACCAACCGGACTTTGATGTGGTCTGGTGCCGAGGAACGGTAGCACAGATGATATTTAAACCCTGGGTGGAACAGATTGAGAAAGCCGGGGGAAAGGTACTTACCAATAAACGGGTCAATGACATTATTATAGACCACACAGGCAAGGCCAAAGGGGTAATGTGTGGTGATGAATGCTTTGAGGCTGACGCGGTGATTTTTGCTGTCAGTGTCAATGGTATGAAGAAAATCCTTCAGAGTAGCACCATGCTCCAAAGCCGCAAGGAATTCCGCAACCTGATGAATTTAGGGGGAATTGATGTGCTATCAACCAGGCTATGGTTTGACCGCAAAGTTGAGATTCGCCATCCCTCTAATGCTTGTTTTGGCTTTGATGCAACCACGGGTTGGACATTTTTTGACCTTAATGCTTTGCACGATGAGTACCGGGATGAAGCTGGTAGCGTGATTGAAGCAGACTTTTACCATGCTAACCAGTTGCTACCCCTAAGTGATCAGCAAATTATCCAGAAAGTTCAGCGTGACCTAGGCACCTGTGTTTCTGGTTTTCGAGAGGCAAATCTGATTGACAGTAGTGTGATTCGAGTACCGCAAGGGGTGACTCACTTTGCTCCCGGTAGCTATCAGTATATGATGCAGCGAACCACTAGTATTGAAAATGTATTTATGAGCGGGGATTGGATTGTCACTCGCCACGGTTCTTGGTCTCAGGAAAAGGCGTATGTTACCGGTTTGGAAGCAGCAAATTTGGTGATTAGGCGCTTTAGACAGGGAAATCTCGCCAAGATTATTCCTGTTGATGCTGATGAATTCCATATTCAGGTGACACGGAAGATTAATAAAACTGTACGGGAGTTTGGTCAGACGTTATTCACTAATTTTTGGTTACCTTGATTTAATTTGGTAATTTTAGGGAATAGGGAATCGGGAATCGGGAATAGGGAATAGGGAATAGGGAATAGGGAATAGGGAATAGGGAATAGGGAATAGTTGCGTAGGGTGCGTGATAAGACGGAAAGCCTCTGATTTTATCGGTAGCCAGTATTGGGACAGTCCGTCCGAGGCAGGAAACTGGCAAGATGCCAGTTCCACAACAAGATGCCCATTCCACCCACCGCGTCAAACAGCATGCATTGAGATGCACCCTTTTATAAATAGGTAATGAACAATTTTACTGATTTTTCATTACCAAAAAAAAACAAGCTTTTTAGTACTGTTCCCTGTTCCCTATTCCCTGTTCCCTTTTTAGTACTGTTCCCTGTTCCCTGTTCCCTGTTCCCTTTTGCTATCAATCCTATGTTCACAACCCAAATACAAACACTATAGTAGAGTAATGGAAAGCGTTCAGAACTCAGACAAGCTTGTTGTTACCTTCTACAAATGGGTAGGTATTCTGGTTTTGGTTTACCTACTGATTGTGGCAGTAGGGATAATTGGTACAGGCTTTAGGTCAGCTACTGGGGAGCAAGTCAAGGAATTGTTCAAGTTTGCTACTAATCCGTTTGCTGGCTTAATTGTCGGTACCCTAGCAACTGCTTTAATCCAATCGTCAAGTACAGTAACCTCGATTATTGTCGGTCTAGTAGCTGGTGGTTTGCCAGTGGCAACGGCTGTTCCAATGGTTATGGGGGCTAACATTGGCACCACCATCACTAATACACTGGTTAGTTTAGGACATATTCAAAATAAGGACGAATTTAAACAGGCTTTTGCTGCTGCAACCATCCACGACTTTTTCAATCTGATTAGTGTCGTTATCTTCCTACCTTTGGAAATTACCACTCACTTCCTGGAAAAGATTAGTCTGTTTTTAACAAGCCTGGTTGTGGGGGAAAACTCGATTAATTTAAACAACGTTAATCTGATTAAATTTGCCACTGCTCCAGTCACTGATAGGATTAAAACTGTCAGTAACATTTTACCAGAACCATTTAATGGTATTGCCCTGATTGTCCTAGGTATCAGTGTTATTTTCCTATCCATCTTTTTCATTGGCAAACTTCTCAAAACCCTAATGGTAGGACGAGCGAATGAGATGTTGCACACTGCTATCGGTAACGGTCCCATTGCTGGGATTGCTTCTGGGACACTAGTCACTGTAATTGTGCAATCTTCCTCGACAACCACCAGCCTGATCGTTCCCCTAGCTGGTACAGGTTTATTGAGTTTACAAGAAATTTATCCCTTCACCCTAGGGGCAAATATCGGAACCTGTATCACTGCTTTACTTGCGGCGACCGGAATAACGGAAAACCCAATCCCTGCTCTAGAAATAGCTACAGTGCATCTACTTTACAACACCCTCGGAGTTGTGATCATCTACAGCATTCCTGTTTTGAGACAAATGCCAATCCTGGGTGCAGAAACCTTAGCTGCTGTTGCTACTGAGCGGAAGTATTTAGCCTTTGTCTATATTGGAAGCGTTTTCTTCTTGATTCCGGTACTACTTCTGAGTCTATCGACGTGGCTGTAAGCATTCAGCTATCAGCTATCAGCTATCAGCTTTGAATGTAGAATGAAGAATGAAGAATGGAGAATTAAGAATTAAGAATTAAGAATTAAGAATTAAGAATTAAGAATGAATAAGGGAGAAGGGAGAAGGGAGAAGGGAGAAGGGAGAAGGAAGAATGAAGAATGAATAAGGGAGAAGGGAGAAGGGAGAAGGAAGAATGAAGAATGAATAAGGGAGAAGGGAGAAGGGAGAAGGGAGAATGGAGAAGGGAGAAGGGAGAAGGAAGAATGAAGAATGGAGAAGGGAGAATGGAGAAGGGAGAAGGGAGAAGGAAGAATGAAGAAGGGAGAAGGGAGAATGGAGAAGGGAGAAGGAAGAATGAAGAAGGGAGAATGGAGAATGGAGAAGGGAGAAGGGAGAATGGAGAAGGGAGAATGGAGAATGGAGAATGGAGAATGGAGAATCGAGAGTATAATTTTTAATTCTTAATTCTTAATTCTTAATTTTTAATTCTTAATTCTTAATTCTACATTCTACATTCTTAATTCTTAATTCTACATTCTACATTCTTAATTCTGACAGACAACTTGGGGATTATTGCTAATCCAGTTGTCGATATCTTTTAAAACCTGATCGGGAATTTCCCAAGGAAACAAGTGAGCAGTATTGTCATAGCATTGCCATTGGCTATCCTTAAGATGTTGAGCGGTTTCTCGACTTGATGCTGCGGTAATATGGCGATCAGCAGCTCCTGCTAAGACCAGGGAGGGGCATTGAATCTGCTGTAAGTCTGGCAAACGGTTATACCCAGCCCTAATCGCAGCGTTTAGTGCTTCTGTAGCGGCTTGGGAGGTCTGTAAATAGGCTGATATGGTGTGGTTGGCAAGATATTGGTAGGTGCTGGTTGTGTGTTGTTGGATCAGGTATCGAAAAAGCGATCGCTTACCAAATGTGTCAATATTCCACTGCCATCCTGGTTGTAACCAATTTAAGGCAGAAGCGATCCCGGTATAGAGATTATCCTGCCAACTAATGGGGGGATGATTACCCCAAGGTCGAGCGGCTGTGGCGATTAAAATTAAACCTGTGACTCTCTGAGGTAGCTTCAGAGCAAGCTCCATTGCCAAAATTCCCCCTAAAGACCAACCTAGTATCAAACAGCGGTCAATGTGGTAGTAGTCGAGAAGGGATTCCAAGTCAATCAGGTGGTCGGTCATCTGAAAATCCCGATCAGCTGGACTTCTACCATATCCTCGCAAATCAGGGCTGATAGTCCATAACCTCTGGGATAGATGTTGGGTAAAAACCGAAAGGCACTGACTTGAGCCGGGATGACCGTGAAGGCACAGAATTGGGAATCCTGACCCCTGGAGGTCAGTGTTGAGATATACTGCTGCTTGGTAGTTTTGTTTAATCCCATTCATGTTAATTGTTAATTGTTACTTGTGTAAGCATTCAGCCATCAGCCGTCAGCCGTCAGCCGTCAGCTTATTTTATTCAATAGCACCTCAAGGAGGTTACGCTATGGGCAGAAACTTTGTAAGCATTCAGCTGATAGCTGATAGCTGATAGCTGATAGCTGATAGCTGATAAGTGAAATGGTATGATCTCTTTTACTTATAATCGCACTGTGCGCTTTTCAGATACGGATGCGGCTGGTGTAGTCTATTTTGCTAATGTTTTATCTATCTGCCATGAAGCCTATGAAGCCTCTCTAGATGTATCGGGCATTAATCTCAAGTCCTTTTTCACTCAGCCAGCTGTGGCAATTCCGATTGTTCATGCCAGTGTGGACTTCTTGGGTCCTATGTTTTGTGGGGATCCACTGCTGATTCACGTGATGCCTGAGCAGTTGAGTGAAAGTAAGTTTGAGATTGCTTATCAGGTTGTTACAGCTTCTTCATCGCAACAGTTACTGGCCAAGGCAATTACGAAGCACGTTTGTATTAATGCAATGACTAGAACTAAAACTCCCTTACCTAAGGAAATCGTGGAATGGCTAGGGAGTAGGGAGTAGGGAGTCGGGAGTCGGGAGTCGGGAGTCGGGAGTCGGGAGTAGGTAAGAGGTAAAAAATCCTCTTTACCTGATAGCTATGAAAAACTCTTTACTAATTTTATCATCCCTTATGATATAGCTGACGGCTGACCGCTGACCGCTGACCGCTGACCGCTGACAAAAAAAATAGCCGTAGAAATACTATCTACGGCTAGTTCAACTTTTGATTGATGTCAGAAAAATACCCGAAACTTTCGGATGTGATCCTATGCTATCAGACCAAACCCAAGGCCAAGGGGGGAAAATCCCCCCAGAAATTTAAGGTGTTATGGCAACAACCAATACTTGGTCATAGTAGTGATCACTTCACCGGGAATATCGGTCGGCTCCAGAGGAGTCCACTCTGCGATTTCTGCATAGCCCAATGAATAAAGCATCTGCATACTATGGATTACTGATTGACGAGGACCTTTCAGAGTGTGCTGAGTAGGTTGTTTCTTGAAGTTGCGAGTAAATTCTTCTGGCATCTTTCAAAAGTTGAACTTTGATTTACAATGATTATTGTAATAATTATAAAATTATTTGTCAAGGGTTTAAAAAATTTTTTTTTTGGGGTTTAGGAGTAATAAAAAAAAGCGATTATCTGTAGGATAATCGCGTAGCGGCTCTTTAAAATGGTAAGCATGTGGCCTTTGGTAAACGGCTGAATGCTTACAGCTTTATCAGTCAGTCAACTAACCCATAGTCTTTGAATTGGATAAGCATCAAATTTATTATCCCGACTAATCAAAACCAGAGATCTATTCATGGCTTGAGCAATCAACATTCTATCAAATGGATCACGATGATGTAGGGGTAGATTATAAATTTGCAGGGTGTCGATAAATGCAATAGGTAGTAAACTAATATCTGATGATTGCAGTTCAGATTCAATGGTTTGATAATTTCGTTGCAGTGATAACTTACCAAGATTCAACTTAATCGCAATTTCCCAGAGACTAGCAATACTCAGATAAACGCTATCCGCTGCATCAATCATGTCTCTTAGTTTATTAGGCAAATTTGGGTCATTTTCAGATAACCAGATCAAGGCATGAGTGTCTAACAGGAAAGAGCTCATTCCATATATTCCTTAAAATCGTCTAAGGGTTCATCAAAATCATCAGGTAATGGTAGCACAAAGGTTCCTTTTAAGATACCTGAACGACGTTTCTTGCTAGCATGCTGCTCTGGGGAAACATCTTGGGAGTAGTTTTCCATTAGATACTTGGCATAATGCAGCAGTTCTTGTTTTAGGGATTCTGGCATTTTACCCACTGTTTGTAAGATTTCTGTGTCAATATTCATGGGTTTTACTAGTTTAGTTGGTGTTCAATAATTTTTAGAATAATGTATAAAATATTATAGCATTTTTAGTTTATTTATGAATAGAGCCTGGATCGAAACAAGGAGCAGGGAGCAGTGTCAAGATATCCGAGGAGTGTTTGGTGTTACGATAAATTAAGATTGCTTGTCATAATCTATTGAGAAATGCTATAAGTATTAAATCTTGCCTCTGGCCTTTCCCTAAGGGATTGCAGCAGACAATGTTGGCAGTGGCTGAAGATTGGTGAATCCAGGGTGATTTAGATAAGTCTAATTTGGTAATGAATATTCTAAAGCGGTTGTATTATTGTTTAATAACTATTAAACAACGGTTGATGGGGAGAAATCGCAAAACATCTGATCCCCAATTCGAGTTTTTATTAGAGGTTATACAAGCAATTGAAGACAGTAGGGGTGATGAGCAGGTAGTTTACCCATTACTAGCAGCAAATACAGACAAAATTAATGATAGACTAGCTAAATTATTGCATGTTGTGGGAACAAGTATTCTGGAGAAAGGAGAAATATATGAAACGGCGCTATTATTAGGATATATTGGCGATTTAAGCACTTTAATTGCACAATTTCCCTTGGA
>NZ_JAAHFV010000141.1:0-15067 GCF_010672755.1 Moorena sp. SIO1F2 | reverse complement strand
TATCTAAATAGTGGTGCTTACCCTAGTTTACGAAGCTAAAACTTGCTGGATGTCCCAGAAGTCTATTTAGGGCTTGTGATCTAGAACACATCTAAAAGAGGATCTAGATCTCCAGACAGGCGTGCTATCTATCATCCTACTGGTGTGACTTTCGTAAGCGTAGTTATGGGAGTTTGATCACTTCCAATACCTAGAAATTAGTGGTCAAATAGAAAGCAGTCACTACCCACTTCGAGTGAGTAGAAACAGGGAGGGTTGTCATGCAAACTTTAAAACAGGGATCCAAGGAGTGCAATGTCATGGCAAAGTTGGCGGATAAACTGGAAAGAGAATGGCAGTCGCGCTTGTTGAGTGACTGTCCCAACCAAAATCCAGCCACCAGCTCCAGTATTGTACAGTGGTTAATTGGAGAAGATAAAGAGGGGTTTGACACTCTCACTCAGAGCAAACTGGTAATCGCTGTCCAAGCAATGGATTATCGTTACAGAATTTTGCAACAGCGTTACTTGGGGGTGCCACCAGAACGTTGCTATCGCAATTTGACCACCCGCTTAGCTAGTCTAGTTACCTTACGCAATAAAATCCGCACTTGGGTGTCCCTAAGTCGCGATCGCCAAAGGGCTGTGGTGGATGTTCTCCAAGAAGTGATTCAGGAATTATTAAATAGCGATCGCTATATCCAAAAGCAAATTGCCTGGATTAGACAATGTACCAAGGAAGAACCGCTGCGCAATGCTTTATTATTAACTACTCTTGAAGAGTATTGTCTGCGCCCGATTCGCAACCAGCCCTTAGTTGTCTATCGGTTTGTCAACTTTCTGCGTCGGTCTCAACGTGGCGGTATGACCCATGTGCCAGAAGGAGACATGGTACGTTTAGTGTCAGAGTCAATCAACCCGGAAGGGGAAACCGATGCCCCAGTAAGTCTATTGGATAACCAAGCCATTACTAATTATCAACATAAGCAGGCTTGGGAAGACAAACAAAGCCTAAGGATGTCCGTATCTAAGGAATTTGAGGCTTACTTAGAGAAAAACTTAGGGTCTGAGGCGGCCCTTTGGCTGCGACTTTACTTGCAAGGTCAATCTCAAGAGGCGATCGCTCGTCGCCTAAATTGGCCGATCAAGAAGGTCTATCGTCTACGGGAAAAAATTAGCTACCATGCCATTCGTGTCTTTTCCATCAATGGGGTAAAAGGCCAGCCAGACTTAGTAGCCAGTTGGCTGGAAACATCCTACACTGAGCACAGGTTTGGACTAACCCCAAGGCAATGGCAAGAATATCAGCAAAAACTGACCCCTGAACAACAGCAGTTGCTGGATAAGATGAAAGCTGGTCATACCTTCGAAGCGATCGCTAACGATCTTAACTGGAGAACTAACCAGGTGATGGGTGAATGGAACAAACTCTATCTAGCAGCTCAAGCCCTGCGCAGTGCTTCGGCAAGTTGAGGTTTGAATTTTATTATCCAATCAATCCCGCTAATTATTGATCAATAAGTGATAGGTATTAATTAGTATAGCTACAAGGAGCTACAGCCAAACAACACCAATTTACTTTCATCAAAAAAAAATGGGTCTGAAACCCCGTCCTTCTAGGACGGCTTTGTGCTAGAATATCAGAAAAAGCAATGAAGGGAAAAGGAAGGGTGAAACTCCCAGCAGTGGGACGCGTTGGTTAAATGGTAGTTACTCGAAATGGGGACTCGGTCTAAGACTCCAATTCCAGCCCAATGCCACGCAAGAGTCTTTTCGGAAAGCGAATCAAAGTACTTCAAAAAAAAAGTAGACTCAATGACATTTCTGTCGGAGAGAGTAGAGGCAATTGGCACCGCCAAGTGGACTATCAACCCCATGTTGGTAGTTGTTACGAGCAATGCCCCAAAAGGGTACCTCCTCTAAATAATCCTCGCGCCTTTAGGCCGGAGAGTGTCAAACTAATTTAGTCAAACTAATTTACTGGAATAGGGCATGGAAAGCAATTGAGACAATTGTCCATGCCCTATTTTTTATACTCCTCACCTGACAAGGGCTAATGCCACCAAACTAGATATCACTTTTTAGCTATAAACTGACCTTTAAGGGATTGAATCTCCCCTGATAATTCTTGGCGTGTTTCGACTTTGAGTAGATAACGAGCTACAAACCAGATGGTATAGCCAATACCCACTAATTCAAACAACGGTGCCATCAGGGGAATATCGTTAATTGCATCCAGCACCGCCAACGTGACCTTAACAGTAATGAACCCAGCCAGCAAAAGACCAACGGTAAGCAAGGGTTTTTGGTAATTGCTAACAAATCCGCCGATATATTCCGGCAATTGTGACAAAATTTCTGTAAGAGTTTGCAACCATTCCTGCCACGGTTGGGTCAGTCCTGGCTCAGGAGCAGTGAGTTTGGCTATAGCACCAGGTTTGTCAACTTTGAGGTCTACTTTCAGCTGTTTTTCATCCTCCAGGGTAGTTTCATTGGTGCTGCTCTGAGTATATGCAGATGCTTGGGGATTTGAAGCCATATTTCCTCCAAAATTCTATTAAAGCAGGATATTCTATCGTTTGAGCAAGGCAGCTGCATAAGATGACAGACTGACTAACTGTTGCCCATGTTATCAAAAGTTTCATCATGACCTGCTAGGGGTGAGCATCCGTAGGTATGGGCTGATTTATAGCCAACTGGTCTGGTGACCAGTGCTCACTAAGTAGGTCAGCATTACAACAACTCGTTAGGGAAAATCTAAAGATTTTGTTAAAATACTAAAAAATAAGCTTCCAGGAGAACACCTCCAATCATGAGCAACACCCTATCCCAAAAGCAAGTTGTTATTGCCCCTTCTATCCTGTCAGCTGATTTTAGCCGACTGGGAGAAGAAATTAAGGCTGTGGATGCCGCAGGGGCTGATTGGATTCATGTTGATGTAATGGATGGTAGATTTGTCCCTAACATCACCATTGGTCCTCTAGTTGTTAAAGCCATTCGCCCGATTACCGAAAAGCCACTGGATGTCCACTTGATGATTGTGGAACCAGAAAAGTATGTCGCAGACTTTGCTAAGGCAGGGGCTGATATTATATCCGTTCATGCTGAACACAACGCTTCACCCCATCTGCACCGAACTCTCTGTCAGATTAAAGAATTGGGTAAGCAAGCAGGTGTTGTACTTAACCCCTCCTCATCCTTGGATTTAATTGAGTACGTCCTAGAAGTCTGTGACTTGATCCTGATTATGAGCGTCAATCCTGGCTTTGGTGGTCAAAGCTTTATCAAAGAAGTTGTGCCAAAAATCCGCAAACTGCGTCAGATGTGTGATGAGCGTGGTCTTTCTCCCTGGATTGAAGTTGATGGGGGACTCAAGGTGAACAATACCTGGGAAGTGCTAGAAGCCGGAGCGAATGCGATTGTGGCTGGCTCAGCTGTATTCAAGGCACCAGATTACGCAGAGGCCATTAGCGGTATTCGTAACAGCAAGCGTCCTGAACCCCAGTTAGTAACTGCTTAATCAGAACTATCCCCATTAGGCCAATCTTAATCAGAGGTCGAGGGGGCTGATAAGGGTAGGTTTTTAACAAAGACGTGAGTATGGGGTGTAGGGTGTGTCGAAGCGATGCAGCAGCTTCATGAGGGGGTTGGGGTTGGGTTTGACCCTGATCTAAAAAACCTACTCCCTACTCCCTACTCCCTACTCCCCTCAGGTCATAAGTACCTCAGTCAAGGTCGAACTGCTATAATCTGCAAAACTTTCGCTCGCGGTCAAATTCTGGATTTTGCCAAGAGAAAGCAAAATGGCTGACTGAGTTAATTTGTGGTGTCACTCGGCGCAATGCCTGCATCTGGTTTTCTAGGGAAGGACGATTTTTTATGGATCTTCCCCAAGTTCCTGCTAATGCTGGTTTTACGTCTGTTTCCGACGATGCCCACTTAAACACCCGTTTGACTAAATTGGCAATACAACCGGTGTGACCACAAACACCATAAGACATGGGATGCCATTCCAGGGAACGGGGAAAATGTTCCCAAGGCTGTAGTCTCGAATCATAACCCATGCGACCTACAACTTGGTTGCCATCGGGGAAAAACACTGCACCGGCTTGTACCCCAGCTCGCTCTGCTGCCAATTCGCCTAATTTAAGAAAGTCTAATATCCCCTGGGCAGCGTGAGCAACACTTAGTTGCCATAACTGCCATTGTATAGTTCGAGTACTCTCTCTTGGGGAAGGAGTGCGACCTTGCCACAGGGGAGTTTTTTCATCAGGGTAGAGCTTTTTGACAGCTTTTATATCCTTAGCACTAATGGAACCCTTACTCAGATAGCGCCGAATTAGCTCCTTACCTTGATTGTTACCAGCCCGTTGATAGAGGGCTTGCTTAGCTGCATCACTGTAAATCCAAAGATCCTTGACACTGCTGGCCACAGACTGGGAACCTGAACCACGGGGATAGCGAATGTAGTCAAATAAAATCCCATCGGGGCGTCGCTTTAATACACCCTTAAGCATCTCATAGTAGTCTACCTGGGCTTGTCGGTTGTAAGGGTCGATAAATACTTGAGAGCCATCCTTAACTACAGACAAACTGGTCTCTCCCCGACCATTGCGGGCAAGAATCTGTTGCCGCTCAGCACGATGACCGTAGGTATAACCAAAATTCATCGTAAACATCCAGGCATACACCTGCAAACCCCGCTCACGACCTTTTTGAATCGCCTGGGCTAATAAATCTACGTTCTCAGTCCCCGGTTGTTGTATGACTGACGGCCAAGGAGTACGATTATCTGACTTTGGTAACAGGACGCGACCATCGTAAAATACTTCAACGTAGACCTGATTGTAGCCTTGGTTCACAATACGGTCGAGGGTTTCCTCAAGGGCTCCAGGACGAGCATCACAGGGATATAAGCGCACCCAAATTGCTTGATTTTGCGGCCAGGTTTGGGAACGACACTGCTGTAAGAAACTGGCGTGTTCCTGGATAATGGTTTGGTAGCTGATTTTAGAGTCTGAGTTGTCCTTTAAGGAATTAACTCTTAAGCTTTCTTTTTGAGCGATCGCTTCCTGAGTAAAGTGGCAATAAGCTTTTGTTTTTGCCTCAGCGGTTGGTACAAACCAACACTGACTCAACAGACTACTTCCTACTGCAAAGGTCGCAATCAAGCTACGATGTAGACCTTGCCAGTGTTGCCTGCGTTTACCAAAACTGTTATACATTCCTAGAAACACTACAAAAGAACAGAAAGTTAGCCAAAAGCCAGTAAACTCATCCCCGATTGCTTCAATATCTTTGAAATCTCCCCCTGGTGCAGCATCAGGGATTCTAAACGGATACTACGAGAGGGTCAGCAAGTCCGTAAATGGTTGTCATCCCCGCCGTTATTGCACAGGGGTTTTTAACTATGATTTTTTCTAAAATTAGCTTTAGCTAGTTATTATATAGTTTAGGGTTGACATCTCCCCCGGCTGAAGCACGGGGGATTCTATAAGGATGTGGAGCAGGAGGGTGAACCCGCCGAAGCTTCACAGCTTATTCGATAAGATCTAGACAAGGATGTGAACAGATCATATCGATGCGGAAGTGTCAAAGCTTCCCTAGCCACCTTGGTCAGGTCGAATGACTGTGTGGTTACTTTTTGGAGGATGTTGGCAGCGCCGTTAGTATCGGCGTTGATCAACTTCCCGGAAGCAGTCCTATACAGACCACGTCTAACTCTTTTTCCAGAGGGTCTCCATCCTTTGGGTTTTGCACCATAATTCGGCAAGGAGTCACCATCTAAGAAAGACGCTTTACTGGTGTAAGACTCTTCAGTAATTATTAGATTTATTCCATATTCAGAACAGAGTTGTTTGAGTCTTTCAATTAACCGTTTATTGGGGATAACTACAAATTTTTGATTCCCCTGCTTTCCCATGTTAGAACGGTTCTTCTGCCCTTCGTTCCAACCGATAACTAAATTTCCTATTCCATCACTTAGGCAGCGATTAATGATAAATCGAGCCGCCTTGTTGATGGCATCTCTCATTTGATTGTTTCGCTTCAACTGGATTCTGTCTAAATTAGAATCCCAGTATTTTTCTGATTTACCAGATTTATACTTGGCTACCAGACGACAATAGTTTTGGTTCATGGCTTTGAGCTTTTTTCCATCGATAATAAAGCTCTTTCCCAGGGTTGAGACACAAGTTAGCCAATTGTCGCCACCATGGTCGATGCCTATTGCTTGGGAATAATTAAGGTTGGGGTTAGTGGTTACTGGCGGCTTTCCATCGTCGATTAACCAGTCGAGCCATAATTGCCCGTAGCATGGTCTGATTGTGACCTCTTTTACCCAATCCGGATCTATAAAGTCGGGGGGTTCTAAAGTTATTTGAGTTAATAATTCTGGCTTGCTCTCTTTACTAACAGAGGGGTAAAACAAGCCCTCTTTATAAGTCAACGCTTGCTTTGGAAAAGTAACAGATGCCATCCCTCCTGATTTTCTATAACGAGGGAACCTTGGCCTATCAACTTTTCCTTGATAATACAATCCGACTAGTTTGTTGTAGCTGGAGATCGCTTCCCCAACGGTTTTTAAAGTTTGCTGGGCAGATTGAGCTGCCATCCCTTTGTAATGGGGACTTAGCTTTAAGGCTTTATCTAACTCGGGGTACTTGGTGGCGCACTTGTACGTTTTCCATCCACACCTCAGTTCGTCGCCACGCCAGAAAGTAGTGTAAGCCTTTTGCCCTTCAAGCCATTGATAGTGTTTTTGTTTGGCGTAATAAACAGCACAATTAAACAGACTATTGGATTGCTGGCACTGAAATTCCCAGAAGACTTTCTCAACGTCGGAAAAGTTAGCTTTTACTGGGATTGTTTTATACACTTGCTTGTTGGCTAGTCCTTTTTTAGATGAATATTAGTATATCCTGATGTTCTAAATCTATCAAGCTTTATGAAAAAGAAAACTAGAAAAAGGATGAGGGGAATCCCTGTCCATTACGACGAGCTAAAAAGACAACACTGTGTCATGCTTACAGATACTGCTTGGAAACAATTGCAGCTTTCAGCCAAAGACTCTGACATAAGCGTCGGAGAATTCCTAGAACGCTAGATAAGGAAGGAACTGAAATAGTAGAAACACGACTGGATGAATCCAGTCTCTGTGTTTCATCCCCGGGCTTTAGCCACGGGGTTCTCACATTTCAGGAAGTTTTGATAGAAAGGGAAACACCAAGGGAGGGGTTATAGGTAAATCTATAAGTAAATCTATATAGTTTTATTTGATCCATATATCATTAAATTTGTCAAATTTGATTGTTGTCGATTATTAGTGAACCATTACCCTAGTAGTAGCCATAAACCCTATAATAATCTCTCTAACCCCTAACCGCGCTTCGGCTGGCATTACCTTAACTGTTTTCAGCTCTCTTACCAACTGTTCCGGAAAATTTTGGTTCTTCAGTACCTACTATGCTAAATTTATAGTTAAAAAAAACTAAAAAGCAGACTGTGTAAGGGTTATGAGGCTATTTAACCATAAATTTTTCCAATATAGCTGCCTCTTCCTCCTGCTCCGTTCGCGTAGCGTGGCCAACGGCCTCAGTCCCTGCTCCGAAGTCCCTTTGGCAAAGTGTTAATTTAGCATAACAAGTACGGAAGAGCCAAAATTTTTACTGATTACGAGAGTTAGGGCGAGAGCAGATAAAAAAATTGGCCAAAACTTTGATCTCATCGATAATCCTACCCTCCCTTACCTGGGATGTTCTCAATAAACCTGAAGATAGGACAGGTTTCTACTCCTAGTTTTTTGTTAACCCAGCTTATCCCTCGCCTAGAATAGGCGAGGTGTGGACAGCTTAAGCGCCCCGTTTGAGAGAACGCTCTACTTGGGAAAATTCCTGCTCTAGACGATCCTTCACCTTTTTCGGTAAAGGGCGATTGGGATAGGAACTGTAGTAACCAGCCAAGGAATTGACAGCAGTTCGCATGGTAGTGAAGGAATTAAGGGTAGACACAGATCTATCTCTGCGGTAGCGCGAAGCATAGTCATTCATCAGTAGAGTTGCTTTTTCACGAATTGCCGTCTTATCTGGTGAATCTTCTGGTAATTCAAGGGCTTGTCTTAATTCTTGTAGAGCAATTATTGTATCCTGACGGTAATCTCCTGTTAAGCCTGTACCACTTGAGGCACAACCAGTTAAACCGATAACCATAACCAGTACCAGGGCAATAAAACCTGATAAGTAGCGCTTTATTCGCATGATTGACAACAAATCCAATTTTATAATCAGATTTGATCCTATCTTGAATTGGTACTGGGGGGATCATCGCCATCAGAAAAAAAAATCCCACGGGCCTGTTGCCATGGGATGTGTAGTCTCAGATCAAATCTCCGATGAGTTGGGTTTAAAACCCAAGGTTTCGCTCGATGTTAGGCGTTGCTTAATCTTCTTGTGAATAGGAGTAGAGTGGGCATCCTGCCCGCCCGAAAATATATTGAAACTGGCAAGATGCCAGTTCCACGCAAGATGCCCATTCCACGCAAGATGCCCATTCCACAAAACTCTTAAAATCATTCCATTATTAAGCAACGCCCCATGTTAGGGCAAAATGTTAGGGGGATTTAGCCGAAACGCCCACTAACATAGTCCCTGGTTGCTTCCTGCTGAGGATTTTGGAAGATGACTTCAGTTCTATTGAACTCTACTAAATAGCCTTGTTTGCCACCTGTTTCCGTTGCCCTAGCGTTATAGAAAGCGGTCATGTCTGCTACTCGGGTAGCTTGTTGCATGTTGTGGGTAACGATAACAATGGTATATTTTTCTTTGAGCTCGTGCATTAGTTCTTCCACTTTGAGGGTGGAGATGGGGTCAAGAGCGGAGCAAGGTTCATCCATCAACAACACTTCTGGCTTAATGGCTAAGGCGCGAGCAATACACAAACGCTGTTGTTGACCGCCAGATAGAGACAGACCACTCTGTCTTAGTTTATCTTTGACTTCATCCCAGAGGGCAGCTTGTTGAAGACTGCGCTCCACTAATTCATCCATGTCCCCTTGATAGCCGTTAATCCGGGCTCCAAAGGCAATATTTTCATAAATGGATTTGGGAAAAGGGTTTGGCTTTTGGAATACCATGCCAATGCGGCGACGTACTTCTTCAATGCTGTTGTCAAACTTTTTATCATAGAGATTTTCCCCATGGAAGGTAATTCTACCTGTCACCCGTGCTCCCGGAATCAGGTCGTTTAAGCGATTAAAACATCGCAACAAGGTGCTTTTTCCACAACCAGACGGTCCGATAAAGGCGGTAACTTGTTTTTTCGGAATATCTAAATAGACATCTTTGACTGCTAAAAATGATCCATAGTATACGGAAACTTTTTCAGCCCGTAAAACCGGATATTGTACTTCTACAGACGAAGTTGTGCAGTCCATAACTTGGTTATAATTCATATTTAAATCCTCTGTGGAATTGTCAACTTTTGAAATCAAAACTGAAAACTTTTCCATCCCTTTGAATCTGTATTTTATAGCAGTCGCCAGGGCAGGCGCGGACATGACAAAAGTCTCAAACCTAAATAAGCGCAAGAGTTTGACTTCTGACTTCTGACTTCTGACTTCTGACTTCTGCTATAATAGTGGGTATATTGACTTTTTATCTATTGCTTTGGAATTTGTTGCGCAGGAAAATTGCTCCGGCATTCATGACCAACAGCACTACCATCAACATAACAATTCCCGCAGCCGCGTTAGTGTGGAAGGCTTCTTGGGGACGGGATATCCAGTTGTAAATTTGAATTGGCAGTGCAGTAAATGGATCTTGTGGGTTCATTGGCGGCCTGGTAATGAAGCTCAAGGCTCCGATAGTGATTAAAGGAGCAGTTTCCCCAATTGCTCTTGACAGTGCTAAAATCGTTCCTGTCAGGATACCAGGTAAAGCGAGAGGAAAAATATGCTCTCGAATCACTTGCCAGCGAGTTGCTCCTAAGGCATAACCCGCTTGACGCAAACTATTGGGAATTGCCCGTAGACTTTCACGGGTGGCAACAATAATGATAGGCAGAATTAACAACGACAGGGTTAGGGAACCAGTTAGTATGCTCCTACCATTAGTAATGGGTTCCAACCACCGGACAAATACTTGTAAACCCAATAAGCCGTAAATAATTGAAGGTACAGCAGCTAGGTTAGCGATGTTGATTTCAATAATCTGGGTCAACAGGTTGTCAGTGGCATATTCTTCTAAGAAAATACCTGCCCCTACTCCCAAGGGAAAAGAGACCATTGCTGTTATCACCAACAGCCAGACACTACCGATTAAAGGAGGAAAAATACCGGCTTGGTCTGGTTTACGGGAGGGAGGACTGGTGATAAATTGCCAATCGAGCCGGGGCAGACCATCCCTAAAAACATCAATCAGCAATACTGCGAGTATGGCTAGCCCAAAAAAGATGCCAACCCAGGCAGCAAAGGCGAAGATTTTATCAAAGTTGTAGCGCTTGGTTAGCGCCAGGTTGAAGTAACCTGGGGAATCGTCTCCTAGAGGTTTTAGGTCTTGTGCCATTAGTCGTATTTCTCCCGGAAGCGACGGACAAACCAAAAGCTAAAGATATTTAGGGCTAAGGTCAGTAAGAACAGGGTCATGCCTACAGAAAAAATAGTTTTGTAGGCTAGGGAACCTGCTGGTGTATCTCCTAAGCTTACCTGAACAATATAGGCTGTCATGGTCATCACTGGTACTAGGGGATTCAGTCCCAAGGTGGGATTTTGACCCGCAGCGATGCTAACAATCATGGTTTCACCGACAGCACGGGAAACCGCTAGTACGAAGGAAGCAACAATTCCAGATAATGCTGCTGGTATTACTACTCCGATAATGGTTTCTCGTTTAGTTGCCCCCAAGGCATAAGCACCTTGTCTTAAGCTATTGGGTACAGCATAGATAGCATCTTCACTCAGGGAAGCTATCATAGGAATAATGGCTATTCCTAAAACAATCCCAGCGCTTAAGGCATTGAATCCTTGTAAATCTGGAATAGCAAATGACTCCGGAATAGGTATAACCCGACCCATCAATGCTATAACCCAATTAATAAAACCAATAAAATCTCTTAAGAAAGGGCTAACTACCATCAGAGCGAAGTAACCAAATACTACCGTAGGAACCCCTGCTAATATTTCTAGGGCAGGTTTGAGCCAGCGACGGATACCACTAGATGCATATTCACTCAAGTAGATAGCTGCAAGCAATCCCAGAGGTAATGCCACCATCAGCGCGATTACAGAGGTCAGGAAGGTGGCACTAATCAGCACAAAAATGCCAAACTTCGGATTAGGAAACAAGGGAGTCCATGCTTTATCAGTAAGGAATTTCAAGAGTGATACTTCTTGGAAAAATCCTACTGTTTCAAATATTAGGGTTAGAACAATGCCGATGGTAGTTGCGACAGAAACCAAGGCAAAGGTAGCAAAAATTATTTTTACTACCAGTTCTACCCGCTTGTTTAACTGCCGGTTTGGTCGAAACATCTCAGAGTCTGATGACTCAAAAGATGAGGGAGTGGTAGACATCAGTAAAGTATTAAGTGTGAAGGAGCAAGTTTGAAGGAGCAAGTGTGTTCGCCTGATAGCGTTCTCTTAGGGTAGGATCAAGTGTGAAGGATAAAGGATAAAGGATGAAGGATGAAGTGTGAGGAATCAAGTGTGAGGAATGAAATAATTCTACTCATAGGTGTAGTGGTGATATCTATCAAGGTGACTTACAAGGTGACTTAGCAACTTGGTTCTTTTCAGCCTTCAGCCTTCAGCCTTCATCCTTTAATGCATCCTTTACTATTATTTATTTCCCTTTCATCAATAGCTGTTTCACTTTGGAGCCTTTAGGAGCATTAGAAAAGACTGTACCAACTTTGCCATCGCTAAAACGCTTTCTCACCAACATCATAATGTCTTCTGGCATGGGAACATAGCCAACTTCTGAAATTAATTTGGAATTTGCTGCTGCCAACTGATACTCTACAAATGCTTTAACTTCAGGTTGAGTTGCCGCCTCTTTATTGACGTAGATAAACTCTGGGCGAGCTAGAGGTTTGTAACTTCCATCGGCAATAGTTGCTGTGCTAGGAGCAATGCAACCACTTCCTCCATTAATCTTTAAAAGTTTGAGTTTATCTTTGTTTTCTTCGTAGTAGGCGTAACCAAAGAAGGCTAGTCCACCCTTATCATTCGATACCCCTTGAACAAGCAAATTGTCATCTTCACTAGCGGTATAGTCGCCCCGAGATCCCTTGTCTTTACCAACCGTGTTTTCCATAAAGTAGTCATAGGTTCCCGAGTCAGTTCCTGGGCCATAAAGTCCTAGTTTGGTATCAGGGAAACCAGGACGAATTTGCTTCCAGTTTTTGATTTTGTCTTGAGCTGCTGGCTCCCACATTTTTTTGAGTTCAGAAATTTTTAGGCAGCTAGCAAAGTTATTTTCTTTGTTAACTACTACAGAGAGTCCATCAAAGGCGATGGGTAATTCGATGTACTCAATTCCTCCCTTCTTGCAAAGTTCTATTTCTGATTCTTTGATCGGACGGGAGCCGTTGGAAATATGGGTTTCTCCAGCACAAAATTTCTTGAATCCACCACCAGTACCAGAGACACCGACATTAACAAGGATTCCCGGATTGGCTTTCTGGAACTCTTCCGCCATTGCCTCAGAGATGGGAAATACAGTGCTGGAACCATCCACCTTAACTTTAGGGCTTGAACCACCACAGGAGGTAATCCCCATGGCTAAGGTGGTGATCAATGCTATTGACAATGAATAATTCTTTTGAGACAACATGGAATTGGCTTGATTTTTTTAGGCGTCACAGCCGGAGTGTACCGCTCTACCATAAAGAGTAGGTTAAGCATTAGGTTAAATTATAATTAAGAAAAGGTTAAATTTTGAGTTGGTGTAGTAGGTTTCACTAGCTAACTTACTCTAAGGTGGTATAGTGAGGGGTGCCTTTAAAGCTGAGATATGTGGGAGATACTGTGGTTCAAGCACCTTTGTCAACTGCTGTAGGTGTATCTGTAGATTTATCAAGTACACCAGCAAGTACACCAGCAAGTACACCAGAACAATGCTCAACATCCCCAGCATCCCTGAATCAGTGGCTGCAAAAGCTAACTGAGGGGATTATTGCAGGCGATCGCATTACTAGAGAGCAAGCCTTAGCCCTGACCAAACTGGAAGGGCAGGATAATATATTGCTGCTGTGCCAAGCAGCTGACAAAGTGCGCCAAGCCTGCTGTGGTAATACGGTGGATTTGTGTAGTATCGTCAATGTCAAATCTGGTGGTTGCTCAGAAAATTGTGGCTTCTGTGCCCAGTCGGCTCACCATCCTGGCGTTGATTCCCCGATTTATGGTCTTAAGTCTAAGCAAGAGATAATGGCTCAAGCTAAGGCAGCTGAAGCAGCTGGAGCCAAACGTTTTTGCTTAGTGAGTCAGGGACGTGGACCAAAGTACAGTAGTCCTAAATCGAAAGAGTTTGAACAAATTCTGGAAACCGTACGGGAGATTATTGCCGAAACAAGCATTAAGCCTTGCTGTGCCTTGGGAGAAGTCACCTCGGAACAAGCCCAAGCCCTGAAAGAAGCTGGGGTAACTCGCTACAACCACAACTTAGAAACCTCAGAGCGGTTTTTCCCAGAAATTGTCACTACTCACAGCTGGCGCGATCGCGTCGAGACGATCCAGAACTTGAAATCAGTGGGGATTCAAGCCTGCACTGGTGGGATTATGGGCATGGGGGAAAGCTGGGCAGACCGAGTGGATTTAGCTCTAGCCCTGCGGGAGTTAAAGGTGGAATCAGTACCTCTGAATTTGCTCAATCCTCGCTCGGGAACCCCTTTGGGAGAATCTGGGAAGCTAGACCCCTATGAAGCACTAAAAGCGATCGCAATTTTCCGGATGATCCTACCTGAGCAAATCCTGCGCTATGCTGGTGGGCGAGAAGCTGTGATGGGTGAATTGCAGGCAAAAGGGCTAAAATCCGGAATCAATGCTATGCTGATTGGACACTACCTCACCACTCTGGGACAGCCACCAGAGCAAGACCACGCTATGCTGGACTCTTTGGGTCTAACCGGTGGTGAAGCTCCGATTCCCGGAGAATATAACTCTTAGAATAAATAGCCAGAATAAATAGATTATCGATGTAACTGTGTCTGCTCCCAATGAGATTTTGTGGGCCATAATTGGTTTGCTGCTGACCATCGGCGGCACGTTTCTAGAAGCCTTCTTTGTCTCCAATCCACCCTGGGATTGGTCAACTCAAGGTGTTCAAACTATATCCTTAGGGGTTACCTATCAGATTGGAGCAGTCCTACTAGCTGCTTGTTTAGGAGGCAGAAATGCTGGTGCTCTTTCTCAAATTGCCTATGTTGTCATCGGCTTGAACCTGCCAGTCTTTACTCAAGGTGGAGGTATTGGCTATATCAAAGAACCGAGCTTTGGATACATACTAGGCTTTATTGCTGGAGCCTGGGTGTGTGGTTTTTTAGCCTTTCGGGTACAAGCACGAGTCGAAACATTGGCCTTTAGCTGCCTGTGTGGTCTACTAACCATCCATACCTATGGTGTCGGCTATTTGATGATTTTCCACGGCATCAATTGGTCAGTGCTTGGGGCTATGCCTCTCATGGAAGCGATCATGAAATATACCATTTCGCCTTTACCGAGTCAGCTAGTGGTAGTTTGTTCTGTCACCGTTGTGGCATTTGCTCTACGGCAGTTAATGTTTTATTAAAAGTCATTGGTCAAAATACAATTGTTAATTGATAAGGGTTAATTAACAAAAAACTAATCACTAAAGGACTTACCCACCCTTGATGCGTAAAACGACTTTGACACTCCCTACTCCCTACTCCCTACTCCCTACTCCCTACTCCCTACTCCCTACTCCCTACTCCCTACTCCCTACTCCCTACTCCCTATTCCCTATTCCCTATATTTAAATAGAATCCCCTCCTGCCTTTTTTGCCTCTTCTATCCAGCTATCAAACAACTCTTGATTATTCTCAACCCATTCTTTAGCATGGCGGCGTATATCTTCTGG
>NZ_JAAHFV010000140.1:0-15086 GCF_010672755.1 Moorena sp. SIO1F2 | reverse complement strand
AAAATTATTTCAAGCCACTCTCACCATTGCGGGCTACCAAAATCGTCAAACCAGCATCTTCCAAATAATCAACAGCTACTCCTAAATTGGTGGGATTATCATCAATCACCAAAATAGTGAAGTTGGTTAAGTCAAGATTAGGGATATTCCTCGTGGTGACACTCATTACTCTTGTTCCCAGTGCAGATAGTTTTCCACTAAAGCCACAATCTCCTCTTCCTAAAACCCTCGCGCTAAATCTTTGAGTTGATTGGTAATAAGGAATATAGTCATCCAGTTCATCAACATAGATAGCTGTGTCACGAATTTTCCTCATCAAAAATCAAGCGCGAGTTTGCAAACCCCGCCTATGGGCGACTAGGGAAGAGAAACGAGAGACCAGGGCGGAAAAACGAGCCGGGGTATTTATTCCCCCTAAGTTACTTATGATCTGGATATTCAATGGTATTACTTCCCAATCTTCCCCATCCTCTGGTTCAGATCTCTATTTTCCCCAGTAATTCACCAATCTGGCAAAGTTTCAGGTCAATAGCAATTACACTATGTCTAGATTTGGGGATTGAGCCAAGCCTGCGCGAGATCAGCTCTACGCCTAGTAATAATGCCTAGTAATAATATCGTTGCGGTTTATCCTAATGATGGGAAGATGGGCAGAGGGTCAATTGAGGCAAATGATTGAGGCAAATGTAAGTTGTCAAAAATTTTAATGCTACCAGATGATATAAGAGAAGCGTGGGATTCCAATCTCTTTAGGTGCGCGCCTCCTAGGCCGCGAGCAATCCCTCGCGGCCTAGGGTCGCACCTTTTGATGGGTTTGCTAATCTGGAGTTATGCCCTGTAATCTGACCCAGAAACCCACTGACCATTGACTAATGACCAGTAACTATGTCACCAGCCAAAAACAGAACCTTTAGTCTCGACTTTGAAAAGCCACTGGTTGAACTGGAAAAACGAATTAAGCAAATTCGGGAACTTGCAGAAGAAAACAATGTCGATGTTTCTGACCAAATCCGCCAACTGGAGACAAGAGCAATCCAACTGCGTCAGGAAATTTTCAATAGTTTATCACCAGGGCAACGGCTACAGCTAGCCCGTCACCCTAGGCGTCCAAGTACCCTCGATTATATTCAGGCAATCACTGATGAGTGGTTTGAGTTGCATGGCGATCGCGGTGGTTATGATGACCCAGCCTTAGTGGGGGGGATTGGCTCTTTGGTGGGTCGTGCTGTGGTAATATTAGGACATCAAAAAGGTCGGGATACTAAAGATAATGTAGCTCGCAACTTCGGCATGGCTGCGCCTGGGGGCTACCGTAAAGCGATGCGGCTGATGGAACACGCTAATCGCTTTGATATGCCAATTTTGACCTTTATTGATACCCCAGGTGCTTGGGCTGGTGTGAAGGCGGAAGAACTAGGACAAGGAGAAGCGATCGCTTATAACCTCCGAGAAATGTTTCGCCTGGATGTGCCCATTATGTGTACAGTCATTGGTGAAGGAGGTTCTGGTGGTGCTTTGGGAATTGGTGTTGGTGATCGGGTTTTGATGTTTGAAAACGCTGTCTACACCGTAGCTAGCCCAGAAGCTTGTGCCGCCATCCTTTGGAAAGATGCTAGCCAAGGACAGCAAGCCGCAGCAGCGTTAAAGATTACCGCTTGGGACCTCAAAGAATTAGGGATTATTGACAAAGTTTTATCGGAACCCATAGGGGGAGCTCATGGGGATCCCTTGGCAGCCGCCTCTATCCTCAAAGAGGCTCTATTGGAAAACCTGGCAGAACTAACTCAATTAACCGCTCAACAGCGCCGGGATTTGCGCTATCAGAAGTTCCGAAATATGGGGATTTTTGTAGAAAGTTAGTCTTGAAGGGGTGAATAGGTAAACCGGTTAGAGGTATATCTCCCACCTTCGCGGCGGCGTTGCTCAACTAAAAACTGATTTCAAGGGTCGTGATCTCAAGTATAGTTAGATTCGTTACCAATTAGGGCTACCAACCTCAGGGATAAAACTTTATATATAGCAAGGGGGTCATCATCTGGGGGATTGAGCTAATCATGCTCGCCATTTTCTCCGATGTTTACCTTGGTAGCCCAATTACCAATTACCCTATCCCGATTTTTCTATCCTCAAAGTTTATTATTGACAGCCGACTTGGTAGCTGAATAGTCTGCGGATGATGATACAATTAACAAATGTTCACAATATTCTAAGGTAGTTAGTCAGTTTGCTAAACAATTTCGGATACACCGAAAACCTAGCTGTGCCTTTGGAGATTAACTGCCCTAAGGGAGTGTCTAAAATCTCGGTGCCTAACCAACTCACTGAACCTAAGGTTAATTCGACTGCCTCCACCTCTGGTGACCTTGTAGCTGGCTTAGCAGATTTAAAGCTAGCAGATTTAAACCAAATAACTGCGTTATGTGGGCATTTGCTTCCGAGCAATCCTGAGTTTTATCCAGACCGTAGAGAAGCATTTGTAACAAAATCTTGTAAAATTTGATGACATCGACTGTTGAGCGACGCGCCATAATTACTGGAGCGAGCAGTGGTATTGGCAAGGAAACAGCTTTAGCCTTTGCTAAGGCAGGAATCAGTGTAGCCTTAGTCAGCCGTTCCCGGAACAACTTAGAGATGGTTGCTGCTGCTGCTAGGGCAGCTGGGGTGCAAGCTAAGGCTTATCCATATGATTTAGCTGATCTGGAGCAGGTTAGATCTTGGATAGAAGAAATCACAGCAGATTTTGCTCCTATCACTATTCTCGTCAATAATGCGGGAATAGCTGACGCTAGATATCTCAGTGAGACACCGCTATCAGATTGGCAGCGCTTAATTGACCTGAATCTGACCAGTGTGTTTCAGTGCATCCAGGGGGTTCTGCCTGCTATGCGTGCCCAACACCGAGGCACGATCGTTAACGTGGCATCAATTGCTGCTAAGCAAGCCTTGCCTAAATGGGGGGCTTACAGCGTTAGTAAGGCAGGTATGATTGCCCTCTCCAAGACTCTAGCAGCGGAGGAAAGCCGCCATGGTATCCGGGTAGTAAGCATTTGTCCAGGTGCAGTCAATACCCCTTTATGGGATGCAGATACAGTTCAGGTGCAATTAAATCGGTCAGGGATGTTGACCCCAGAAATTGTTGCCCAGTCAATTTTGCACACCGTCGAGCTCCCACAACAGGCTGTCATCGAGTCCTTGACTCTGATGCCCAGTGCCGGAATTCTTTAGGGTATAGGTAAAAATAATAGCACACTTTAAGGTTATTGCTGTGTCAATTCAACCTGTCCCTATGGTCTGGCAATATCAAGTTCATTTTTGTTTACAATCTAATCAGATTAATCATGACTATTGCTTCTTCCAATGGTTTCAACCGTGTTGAATCTGTTTCAACTGCTAAAAGTATCAATGGTAATGAGAAACATCAGCTAGAGACCCGTCCTGAGCGCAATACCCAGAATGGTCACCAGCCCAATTTACAACCTCCTTTGGAAGAACTGAACCAGGAGATGATCAACGCTGTCACCACTATCCTATTGGGTGTTGGTGAAGACCCGCAACGAGAGGGACTGCTCAAAACCCCTAAGCGGGTAGCCGAGGCAATGCGATTCTTGACTAGTGGTTACAATCAGTCTTTAGAGACAATAGTCAACGGGGCAATTTTTGACGAAGGTCACAATGAAATGGTACTCGTGCGGGATATCAATTTCTTTAGCCTCTGTGAACACCACATGTTGCCATTTATGGGTAAGGCTCACGTCGCCTATATCCCTAACCAAAAAGTGGTAGGACTCAGTAAAATAGCTCGTGTGGTCGAGATGTATGCACGGCGACTGCAAGTTCAGGAACGGCTGACTCGCCAGATTGCCGAAGCCATTCAAGCTGTCCTAGATCCCAAGGGTGTGGCTGTGGTGATGGAAGCTACCCATATGTCCATGGTGATGCGGGGTGTGCAAAAACCAGGGTCTTGGACTGGCACCAGTGCGATGGTCGGGATTTTTCAAGAGGATCAAAAAACTCGTGAGGAATTTCTCAACCTAATTCGCCATCAACCGAATTTCTTTTAGGGGTTTGACTTGAACGGTTAACTAATCCTACTAAAAAAGTCATTAGTCATTAGTGATTAGATCTCTGGGAAAATTAACGTTTAGCTTAGACCTGACAAGGAGTAGAGCCATGATTTTCACCAGAGTTCTATTAGTCCTTAGTGAAAAACACACACACATTAGTAACGGTAGTTGCTGATGACAGATGGTAAGCTATCAGCTATCAGCGTGTCGCGTATCAGCGAAAGGCCTGTCGCCACGCTACCGGAACAGTTTATGCCCATAGGGCAGGCTACACCGAACAGCTTTTGAATAAAATAAGCTGACGGCATTAGGCTGACGGCTGAATGCTTACGACAGATGAGTAATGACTAATGACTCACTTTAGCCACTAGTTAACACAATCCTCCCTAATAGTCTCCACATCAAACATAATGGAAAATTTTGCCTCAGGCATCATCTGCTTTAAAACCCGTAGATGTTCTTCAGCATTGCCGCGCCGTCGAAATCGGCCAACGGTGATATTGCTGAGCTTGGGTTGCAAAAGGACAATGATCCAGGGATTTAGCTTTTCTGTATAATTCAACATAGGTTTTCCTTATAGCTTTTCCTTGAGACACTTGAATTTGGTGCCAAATTAGCTTCCACTTTCATCAGCGACCCATCTTTACACGTTGGGAAGCTCGTGAGATGGGGTAACCCATGTGCGGACGCTTACGTAGGGCTTACAGCCCCTCATAATGAGCGGGCAGGATTAATGACCGGCTGCATTAGTACATATGTACTAAGTTGTGCGTGGAATTGAACACAGCGTGACAGTTCTGCTTATTTTTTGTCTAATTCTTCTCACTTTTTGTCTAATCAGTTATAATAGACGAGCAAGTAATGGTGAATTAAAGTCTATTAAAGTTGATGACCAAAGGCGAAAATGCACCGGTTAACGACAGTAGACATCAAACCTCCTGTGGATAGAGCAATCAAAATCAGAAATTTGGCTGGGGCATCCCGTCATAAGTAAAGCTTGCCTTATACCCGAACGCAGAAGCGTTTCCGTAAGGAAATAGCGATGGCTGGGGTTGGCGAAAAGCCTACACCTAATCGATAGAGAGGTTTGGGAAATGTCACCGTGACTAGTTGCGGGTTAGATTCCCCTGATCAGGTAAGTCTGCTGGTGTTGAAGCGGCTTACTTTCGATTGCGCGATGATTTGCCTCTAGCTTGGCATAGCTTCGGGAATATTAGCTGTTTGGTGCAAACATTTTACAGAAAATTTATCTACGGTATGGTTAGTGGTAAGCTATTTTACTGAACTAGCTAATAACCCTATGTGATAGAGCCAAACTGCTTGCTGCTGTCTGGCAAACAAGAAAAGGGCAGAAAACAAAGTTAACTGCCCTATTTTAATTAGGGCTTACGCAATTTAGCCATCGACACACGACATGTAGGTTTTAGAGGGTAACTATAAAACTACATGTAGAGTTCATCCGCAAGCCCTATTTAAGCAAAGCGTTCAAGTTTTCTTGAACAAAAACAATTTATTATGAAAAGCCAAGAAGATCAACCTCTTACCCTGGTACAACTCAGGGAAAATGCCAATCTGACTCAAATGAAATTAGCTATTGCTGTTGGTGTCAGCATTACGACGATTAGTGACTGGGAAAATGGCAAAGCCGAACCACGCTTAAAGCACGTCAGGCTCCTGGTTGAAATACTGGGTTGTTCTTTCGAGGACCTTTCTCAAGCCTTTGAGCAAGCAAAACGTCGTTCGTAAAGCGATGCAGGGTGGTAAAAGGGAGCCAGTGCGGTCAAAGGGAGCCAGTGCGGTCTTGGAGGTCCCCCAAGACCCCGCTGTATCTCTACTCCCTACTCCCTACTCCCTACTCCCATTAACCCAGGACTTTCTACCTCACCCAATTGAGAACTGCTATATATAAACATAAGCGTGAAAATGAACCATTAACCCAATTGATATATCAGCTGAAAGTTAATTTCCCCAAAGGTCTAATGATTCAACGCTTAGGAGCATTATCAAAAGCACGAGCGATCGCATTCCAGGCTAACTTGGGCTTGAAATCTGCATCCAGAGGTAGAGGTCGCACTGGGGCACCATCTGAGCGGGGATGGAAGCTACTTAAGTATGTGTAGCGATCGCTAAATCCCCAGGTCACTACTGCAATCACTGCTGGCTCATCAAGTACCACAGACAGATAATCTTCATAAGCTTGAGCCACCATGCGATCGCGTACAGTCACATCCTTTGGTAAATTGTCATCTCTGACATCTAGTTCAGTAATCAAGATTTTAAAACCCATACTCGCCACATCCCGGAGAAATTTCCGCAGGCTTTGGGGGTTAATCCGTTTATTCCCTCGCAAGTGAGCCTGGATTCCCAGGGCATGACAGGGGGTTCCCTGAGACTTCAACCCCTCTAGTAGCTTCAAGACAGCCCTACGCTTGGCTTGCTCATCTCTCGATTCATAACTCAGTCCATACTCGTTGTAGAGTAACATTGCCTTGGGGTCAGCAACAGCCGCAATGCGAAAGGCTAGGTCAATGTATTTCGGACCTAAAAATTTTAACCATGGCGTTTTGCGTAAACCATCTGCCCGTCCTTGGAAGGTAGCGATCGCTTCATTAACAACATCCCAGGAGTGCATTTGTCCAGCATAACGCCCAGCCACTGTTTTAATATGTCTAACCAAGAACTGTTGAGCGTTTTGGCGATTTACTGTCTCCTCAAACCAAGGGGGTAACGAGATGTGCCAAACTAGGGTATGTCCCCGAAACAGCAATCTATGAGTCTGGGCAAAGTCTGCCATCCAATCCCCAACGGTAAAGTCAAACTGATGGGGGTGAGGGCATAGGGGAGGGGAAGAAGGAGTAGAAATAAACCACTTGAGTCCCCATCCGGGAACCAGCATGGCACACTCTTGAGCAAAACGGGTGGCTAAGGCTGGGTTTGAGGATAAGTCTGGGAATCGACTCTCGGCTCCATAAATTAATCCTTTTGCCGCCGCACGCTCTTTTAAAGAAGCTCCTTGAGCTACTGCAAAGTCTCGCTTCGGGTCATCAATAGCTTGAATTTGGTGACTATGTATCATAGATTGACACCTTGTCAGAGGGCCTACACTGGCTAAGCTACCTAAACCCAGTAATAATTCACGTCGTCCAATCATTAACTTGTTTTTACTCCTAGAAACCATCACGTAATATGCTTAGCTTTAATTATTTCAGCCATTTATCCCTGAGGGGGTGACAAAATAGCAGAAAAAGCTTATTTGGGAAAAAATGCCGGTATTTCTGGTAAAAAAATATCGGTTTAGTTATCTCAATAAGACCAATAAAAATGATCAGCTTACCGTAAGCATATGCGCTACTTGAGGTGCTACTTGAGGTGTCAAAGGCCACGCTACGGGAATAGCCACGCTACTTGAGGTGCTTTCAGCTTATGCTTACGGTTTTAAACCCATTTTTTTTCCCCAAAAAAACTAATTGATGTAGTGAGGTAGCGCACGAATTGTGCAGGCATCAATAAATTGATGATTCTGGTTCAGCTATTGCAATTTCTTCCTTCTTTTTCTGGAGTAGCTGGCAATTTCATTGTAGGCATTAATCGTTTGATTGGCTAGTTCTTGCCAATCAAACGCCTCTAGAGGAGCTTGTTCTGGACGGGGAGTGTTTAATGCCCAATCTAAAGCTTTTTCAATGTCATAATCAGTAATTTCTCCTGTATAGGTATAGACCCATTCTTCACCAACTTGCTCTTGAACTTCAGGGAGAGCGCCAATTTTAGGAACTAATATGGGTCGGTTAAAAGAGAGGGCTAAGAAAGCACTACCAGAGTTTAAAATCTCGCGGTAGGGCAAAATAACTAAGTCAGCAGCACTGAAGTACCATTGCATATGGTCTTGGGGTATGAAATCTAGGTTGATTCGCACTCGTTGATCTAGGGCGGATTCCCTTTCAATTTCTGCTGCTAATTCAGTAAATTCTGGACTACCCACAATGTAGAGTATGGCTTCTGAGTCAAACAACTTTCGGAAAACTCGAATCAATTGAGGAGCATTTTTGTAAGGTCTAATTCTGCCAAACAAAAGCAATACTTTCGCCGAATTGGTAATTCCTAGGTAATTGCGAGCTTCTTGAGAACTGACTTGATTCGGATACTGCCCTCGGTAGTGACCATGGGGTACTACAAAACCTGGAATATTCTTTAACTGAGGGAAGCGCTCTTGGGCAGCTTTCATCCCAGTTTTGCTAAGGTTAATGTAACCATCCAACTGTCTTGTAAAGACTTTCCAGAACCAAGCCTCTAGTTGCGGGTAAAGCTGTTCATGAGAGGCTAAGTTGTGTACTGTCCAGACAATTTTTGTTCCCCGCCAGCGAGCCAAAATCATCAAGAATAATAGAGCTAATGTTTTTGCGATCGCTCTGAAGAAGTTAGGTTCATTTAAGTTTCGTTCTGGCCAGTGCCGATGCCAGATAGAATAATGATTTATCAGCAATTTTTTAGGAGAAAACTCATGGACATCAACCCCCAAAGTAGCCAGGTGGGTGTAAACTAGCCAGGTATAAGGGTTTTTGTCACGATCTTTAAAGGCTGGTTGAGCAATAATTTTCATATTTCACCTACTCCATTGAGCTTTGGTTAACTTTAGAGCTGCCGTTACTTTCACGCTACTACCTAAACCTTGAAATCCAGGACCAGTCAAGGTGTCTACCGCAAACTACTTCATAGCTTTAAAAAAACGTAAACATTCTCAGGTTTCTAGTGACCAGAATTGATCAGACTGATAAAACGGTATATCGAAGAGTTTCACATAATTACGCACAACCTCGACTTCAGATTGGGTCATCGTTTGTTTCCATTTATTTATTTGTTGGTTGCTTATACGTACCTTGGAATAACGACCAGGTATATTGTTAGTTGAACTCTGGAGTACATGCTTTTCTACCCGCCTATTCCATGGCAATTCAAACTGCTCAAATAGCTGTTTGAACTTACCAATAGGGTCTAAGCATAAGTCCTCATAAAAGACCAATAACCATTCAGGATTTCGAGACAATGCATCGGCTACAACACGATGTCTTGCTGCCCAGATAGCTGCAAATATTTCTATTGGCGTTTTTGCTGCCTCTATCACTGAGCGGTAGGGTTCGAGATGATCTTCAAATAAGCTAGATTGATGTAATAAAGTATCTCGCGAAAGCTCAGCAGGAGTTTCTTTGTTAATTTCTGATAATACGGTAGGGCAAGGATGTCGAACAATTACCAATAGTTTGGGATTGTAGCGCTTGAAAACCCACTCGATGGACATCAGAGATGCTACATCTTTCACGATGATTTGATAATTAGGCAGTGCTCTAGCCCAAAAACCTCGGTACCAACCGCCTCCAAAAGGTAGACCTTTGAAGACATTATCAAAAGCATTTTCAAGCAAGTCATCTCGCTCACCAGGTCGTGTATATTGGAACCATGTGTCCATGTTACCTTTTCCAGTAATAGCTGGATTACATGGCTCGTAGTAGTATATAGCACGATTTGCGGTGGACAATGTTTTCCCGACCCAACTGGTACCGCTGCGACCATGACCTAAAATCAAAATTGGGCGTTTGCCAACTTGCCAGTGATTCAAAAACCACGAGGTAAGATAGTAGCTGGTCTTAGTAATTAAACGTTGTTTTCTCATTTATATTTTACTGAATTTACATTTAATATTTTTATTGATGGTAAATCAAACAAAACAATTAATTAGGGGTGTATTTTTTTAAATATAACCATCAAAATTATCTAAAACTATGCTAACTAAAATTTAATCAACACTAAACACTAAAATAGTCTGAAAAATATCAAAATTTAGCTATATCAAGATTTAGATCGAGCTAACTGGTTATACTTTGAAAGTGAAACCAGAGAATCTATTTCCGAAATCACGCCTTCTATTGCTTTAGAACCAAACAATTCCTCAAGCACACCTGGATTAACATTATCCCTGACAGGATGGGACAAAAATCGGATAATTGCTTCTGCAAAGGATGACTTATCCACAGCAATTTCAAAGTAGTGATGAACCTCTTCTGGTAGACCTGCTATTCCCTGTGGTGTGGAAACAATCGCTCTACCAGAAACCAGCATTTCTAGGGACTTTATACTAACGCCACTCCCAGCGGAAACTGGATTAATGAGAACCCGCCCCGACTTGTATACTTCTGCAGAAGACACTGGATTTATTTTCAGATCAACTTCTGGAGTTTCCTCACATAGCTGCCTAACGTGCTGGACAGGATTTGAACCCGCTATTAAAACAGTAAATGTTGGTAACGCCAAACGTATTATAGGCATAACTTGGGTAATAAACCAGATTATTCCCGCTACATTGTTGTCCGAAAAGAGGTTACCCAAAAAAACGATATCATAGACAGGATGGGTGCTTAGTTTATCTCTGGATATTGCTTCCCTATTCTCTTCAGTAAACTCAATCAGAGGTGCTAAGTAGCGACCATTTTTCAATCCTTGACTTCTCCAAAAATTTAGGTCATCTAGGGATATATCGTAAAATAAAGTACTCTTTTTTAGTAAATTTGTTTCATAATTTGCCAAGTTAGACAATGATAAATATCGTTTGAACTTGTTGAACCCTTTGGCAGACGCAAGTTTTCGCTTATAGTACAAATGCTCGATATTGTGAGAGCGAATAACCAGCAGCCGATTCAAGTGTTGACTTAACTGACTTGCTACTTCTCCACCGTGAATACCATCTAGGAAGATGACATCAGGATTAAACGCAGCCACATCAGACAGTAATAGCTTGAATTCTTTACCTCTGACAATTCTAGATGTCACTTCCAAAGGATACTTGAGTAAGTCAATTATCCGCCGAATAAAAGAGCCGAGTGTCCTTGGAAACTTTATCAAAAAAACTTGCTTGGCATACTTCCTAATTTCCAGGACTTCCTCTGGTTTTGGAGTATGGCTACACCAGCAGATAACTTGTAGCTCAGTCCCTAAATTAGAGAAAGCTTTTATCCTTCGCCACATGTCTAATCGCGCCCCATGGATGGGCGGATAGGGAATATCATGGCATACTAATGTAATCTTCATAATACGGCTACTCTTACTCTCAGTTGTTTGCTGCTATAGAATTAATCATGATAATTATCAGCACTGACTTGTAATTATTCAATAACCTAGATGTTCCATAAATTATGCAGATTTAAAATGTATAATATCACTATATTATCAATAATAGTTATCCAAAGTTCCTACAATTTACTACTTTATATTGACTAGATATATCTAGAACACTATTTAAATACAGCTTAATTTTTTAAGCAATATCAAACGCTTTGAGTAGTTCAGATTTTTGAAAAGATATGAATCGTAAATCTGTCGGCAATATCCCCCTTTGTATTCATCGGATCAATATAATAGTCAGGGGTTGGAAGCGATGCAGCGCGGTCTTGGGGAGGCAGCGCGGTCTTGGGGGTCTCCCCCATGAGCGACTGCCGTGGTTTCCACGGGGCTTACAAGGTGCGGACGCAGGTTCCGCACACAGCCCCTCCCCATGAGCGACTGCATCAAGAATTGAGGAATTTTGGTGATGCTAGTCATACACTATAAATACTGTAGGGTCACTGGACGAACTACTTGATCAAGAGGAGTAGGCAAAGTCTTGTAGACTAAGTATTTACCTAACTCCTACCTGCCATAGTAGGGCGGTCTAGTTGATCACTGGCTATCTTTGATTCCTTACGAGATTTGTCAAAAGTACGAGCAATAGCATTTCACCCAGACTTTAGTTAAAAGTCCGAGGTAGGAATTAAAAGCAAGCCAACGTGCTGATTGGCTTTGCCAGAGACTTATTGCTAGCTCTAGTTGATTCTAAGAGAATATCCGTAAAAATTATGTAAAGCTTTATTAAAGAAAGTGAAATTTCATCCTAAGTAACAGCAAATTTTTTGTAAAAATCAGCCAAGGTCATGGGTAATGGTGATCCGATTACCGATTACCCATGACCAATTACCCATGAGCAATTACCCATGAGCAATTACCTAACAATCTTAGGTTACATCCCTCTTAGAGAAAGGGGATAAAGATTAATGTTCCGATTCTTGAAGGCGCTTGCTTCTAGTCACCTCTTGCCGATATAAGACAAACACTAATAGCCATAAGCTGAGCATCCTCAAGGAATCTGAGGTTAAACTTGACCAGGCAGCTCCCTTCCATGAATACAGAGGAATTAACCAAAGGTTTAACGAAAAGTTCAACAGAGCTGCCGTTACTTGTATGCTACTACGCAACCCTTGAAATCCAGCACCAGTCAGGGTGTCCGCCGCAAAAAACTGCATGGCTTTAAAAAACGGTATCGGTGCTAACCAACGTAAGGCATTGACTACCTCCCTATAGTCATCACCTATAATGTAGGGTACCATTGGAGCGGAGATAAACAACCCGATACCAGCAGCTATTCCGTACATACCAGCAATTGGTGATAGACGCTTGGCCAGATTGAGACTTCCCTGGATGCCAGCGGCTCCCTTCTGAAAAAACTTGGCATAGGAAGCCACTAACAGAGATTGTACAGGGACAAATGCCACATCAATTAAACGGTATGCAGCAGCATATATACCTGTAGCTTGTAATGTAGAAAGACGCGCTAGCATGGTTTTATCTACATTGTTGTTAACCGTTTCAGCACAAAGGTTGAGAGAAAAGTAGAATCCCTGAAGCATCTCCGGCTTGATCTTTGATATTGCCAATTTAGGAGTTCCTAACATCCGATGTACCATCAGAAATCCAACCCCAGCTGCTATTGCTGTACTAGCCAGATATAAAGCTCCCCAAACTACAATATCTGATGTCTGAAAGAAGCTGACAAAACAAAGTGTTGCCACTAAGTTTTTTAGACTGAGTAAAAAATGAATCTGGGCGGTGTGCTTAAGCTGACTGACCGCGATAAATGCCTGACCAGCGGTGGCTAAAATTTTCAAAAAGAGTAAGTCAGACAAAAATACCAAAAATATTAGCAGGGGCGACGTTTCTTTAGGTAAAATAGCTGGAGCTATAAGCATAACTAAGGCAATTAGCACCAAACTAGAGGTAAAAATCATCAACAGCGCATTGCCCCAGTATTCCTTGAATAAGGCTCGGTTTCTAGAAACATTTTTAATTAAAACATCTCCACTCCCCCAGGTGGCGAAAGGGGATATAATCGCCGCTAAAGCCGTCAAACTAGCAAACAGACCATACTGTTGAGCACCGAGGGTACGAGCAATCATCACGAAGTAGGCCCCTTGGACAATCATCTTCAGAAATCTAGCCAATAGCATCCACAAGGTGTTACGTACTAGGGATTTCTGAAATATGCCAATGAGCCTGGATTTGAGGGATTGAAAATTCATATCAAGTAATTTGGAGCATACCTTTTCGCTGCCAGGATTATCTGCCAAGTTGGTAACTGATCGAAAATTATCTCTGATTACCCAGACTAAGAAGACAATCAGGGAATTGGTATGACTTATACCAAGTTGCCATCAAAGATATTACTATAAAACTTAGCATCATAATACCTCTGAATGCAACTTATATATTATCTGATTTATCCCTGCTTAGATGGCTAATTTTTCATTATCCTCACCCTTAGGCTGACTAGCTGCTTAATCCCACTAATTCTTTGCTATACCATGCCGATATCTCCCGCCCCAATAATTTGAATAGTTTTTGATTGTCATTGGCATAGATGGTGTAGAGTTTTTGAATCGCTGATGGACTGGGGCGAAGCTTTTGGTGTTGTAAGGGTAAGCGCTGATCAACACGATTGATCAACCCACGCATAAATGGGAAACGGGTTCCCAGATAACGAGCAATTGGTGAACTAGTGCTTTGATGGACTTTCTTAGACTTTTTACTAAAATCAAAGGAAGAATCTATGTCAAGGAATTCACAAACTTTTTTCATAGAATCCTCTGAGTTTTGAGCAATGTCTTCTTCAAAGACTAGAATTAGCATTTGCTTAGGATCGAAGTATTCATAGTAGGCTTGCAGTTGGCGATAATATCGTCCCATATCGATGATGCCATAGCGATCAACTAGGGGTTGTTTATCACCAATTAATAGGTCATCAAGGTCATAATTTAGAGATATAGCTCCATTTTTGATAAAGTGATTTATAGCAGCAATGGCTCGTTCAACTGGATTTCTTAGGACTACAATAAGTTTGGCTTCAGGCAATGTCTCGTAGATTAGTCGATGGGAATAGGAAATTTCTTCGAGAGGGTCATAGTAGACTTTACCCTGGGCATCAGGCAATGGCTCGATCCATAAGTAATTAGGAGTTTTTTCTCCAATCGCTTTTTCACCATTAACATCAGCAAAATGTTTTTTATACCATTCAATACCTTGATTGATATTATACCTCTTATTAAAGTAATGAATCTCATTTGCAGGTATAAATACCTCAGGATGTTCCCTGAGATTATGGGCTAACCAGGTAGTTCCAGCCTTTTGGGCTCCAATGATTAAAAAGTTCGGTAAAGTCACTAACAACTCTCTCGTCATATGGCACTGCTATTTCGCCATTAATTCTACCTATATAAAAATCGACAAAACAATTGACTATATTGCTGATTATCCTAAGTAATTTTGCTGATCAGCACTACGCAAAGCTAGGGATTAATACGGATTATTTTACCTAGCAAGAGCATAATTTTAGCACGAGCTGCTGAACTAATTAGCTAATAATAAATTCATTTTTTATTATTAGTAATAACCAGATAATACCAAGGATTTAAGCTATCTTGAACATGAGTTAATAGGTCGATTGTTTATACGTCAATATGCGTATCACTTGGCGGATTAGTTTCACTAGCCATAGAATAATTTTAGGACGAGATGCTGAACTAAGCGGCCAATAAATTACTGGTTTTACCATACTATAGGGCATTATCCCTACCCACAGTAACCAATGACTCCAGAGTAGCTTCTTTTTCCAATTAAATTTAGAATATTTCCAGATTGACCAATATCCTTTATAAGCTAAAACTAAAG
>NZ_JAAHFV010000014.1:0-23911 GCF_010672755.1 Moorena sp. SIO1F2 | reverse complement strand
AGATCCAAGGACGCATACCTAAACGGTAGCTTAGTTCCCACTCACGACCCATGTAGGCGAATACACCAATCAGGAAGTGGAACACTACCAACTGGTAAGGACCACCGTTGTATAGCCACTCATCTAATGAAGCAGCTTCCCAGATTGGGTAGAAGTGTAGGCCAATGGCGTTAGAAGAAGGAACAACAGCACCAGAGATGATGTTGTTTCCGTACATTAAGGAACCAGCAACGGGCTCGCGGATACCATCGATGTCCACAGGAGGAGCAGCGATGAAAGCAATGATGAAGCAGGTGGTAGCAGCTAGCAGGGTTGGGATCATTAATACACCAAACCAACCTACATAGAGGCGGTTGTTGGTAGAGGTGACCCAATTGCAGAACTGAGACCACACAGAGGTGTTGCTCTGCTGTAATACAGTAGTCATGTTCTAATGATTGCGGGTATGAATATGAACTTTTCGAGGTTCGTCCGGCTTGTGTGCGCCTTCATTTATATATTAAGCAATATCTAAAGATATGTAAAGGGTTTTTCGAGTAATTACCCCTCACATTATTAAATAATGTAAATAAGTAAAAATTATATTAGCTGAGTATTGACAAATTAAGATTAAGGTGATATTTGCAAAAAAAATAGTCAAAAAAATAGCGTTCGCGTAGCGTGACCTGCATGTCAATCGCTATCTTGTATGCGATCGCATACAAGTAAAGGCGCTCCATTGGCCGTAGGCCACCCTAAGCGAACGAACACCTATATATATAGAGCTTGAGCCTAGTTCTTGCGGTAAGTCCTAACTTAGAAACCAACTCAAGACTCAGCACTCAAGACTGAGCATTAAAAAAAACCTCAACCAGGAGGCCACTTCATTTGGCGTTGACCCAAGATGTGCAAATGCAGGTGATCAACCGTTTGACCACCATCAGCACCATTATTAATCACTAGTCGATAGCCATTGGTCAAACCGGCTTGCTCAGCAACTTGCTTAGCAGTTAAGAGCAGGTGTCCCATCAGGGCTTGATCTTCAGACTGAGCTGCTGCCAGTTGAGGAATGGGCTTCTTGGGAATTACCAGAATATGAACTGGTGCCTGAGGGTTAATATCCTTGAAGGCAAGGGCTAAATCGTCTTCATAAACAATATCCGCTGGAATTTCTCGGCGGATAATCTTGCTAAAGATGGTTTCGCTCATAGCAACTGCCAATACTATGTTTACTAGATCAGCTGCAATTGTGACACAAAATGTCAGGTACCTATAGCATTTTTATTTGAGTTGTGAACATAGTCGCGCTTGGGAAAGGCAAGAGGCAAGAGGCAAGAGGCAAGAGGCAAGAAAGCCGATCAAGATTTTTGGTAGCGATGCAGCGCGGTCTTGGGGGTTTCCCCCATTAGCGACTGCATCAAGACAATGGAAAGAACTTTCATTCTTGTGAGACCATAATGCCCGCGTTATAGTTCACAAAATAGTTATAATTGTGGAACCACTATCATCTGAAACGATTTCCTCATATCTATTGGATATAGGGCTGTGTACTCCGTCAGACCTAGAATCTATCCAGGTGAAATCGGCTGCCCCTGCTAAGAATTTCAATTTACTGGTGAGCTTTTCAGATCATCGTCAGCTACTGGTTAAGCAGGAAAGACCCCATAATGGTGGTCTTATAAATCATGAATTTTTCAATGAGTGGCAATTTCATCGCTGGCTGCAGCAGTTTCCGGAGCAGCACTGTCTAGCTTCATCCGTTTCCCAGATCCTTCATTTTGATCCCGATCATGGCATCCTGGTCTACAACTATCTAAATAACTATCTCGACCTGTTTAGTTTCTACTATCAAAACCAAGTTTTTCCTGAAGCGATCGCAAATGATATCGGAACAGTTTTAGGCAACCTCCATCGTGTTACCTTCAATCAACCAGAATAATGCGATCGCAGATTTGGAAACTGACTGGCATCCGAGTTGCCTAACCCACAATGACTTAAAATTGAACAACATTTTGGTTCATAGAGAGTGGGAGCAATTCTCAACATCTTCAGCACCAGATCAGAGCATGGTGCGACTGATTGATTGGGAAGGTTGTGCTTGGGGAGATCCAGCCTTTGACCTTGGAACCATAATCGCCAGCTACCTGGGTATCTGGTTAAGTAGCTTAGTGGTAGACCCCACGATTAAATTAGAAGAATCCTTGCGTCTAGCAGTGACTCCTTTGGAAGTGCTTCAACCCTCCATCGCTGCTCTAACCCAAGCCTATCTTACCGCTTTTCCCGGGATTGAGTCGGCTCGTCCCAACTGGCTTAAACGAGTAGTTCAGTTTACCGGTTTGGCACTGATTCACCAAATTCAGGCAATGATTTACTATCAGAAATCCTTCGACAATACTGGAATCTGTATGCTCCAGGTTGCCAAAAGTCTACTCTGCCGACCACAACAATCTGTGCCAACAGTTTTTGGGATCTCAGAATCAGAACTGATATCAAATCCGGTAATCCCCTAGAAAGGGTGCATCTCAGTTTTGCAATTAGGCAAAAATTCCGGCGAAAATTCCCACACTTCCCGCGCCCCCGCCCCGCGCCCCCGCCCCGCGCCCCCGCCCCACACTTCCCACACTTCCCACACTTCCCACACTTCCCACACTTCCCATCTTTTTTACAAATATGAGATGCACCCGGTATATTTACCGTCTTCAAGAAAAATTCATCAAAAATTTTTAGCTCTGTCAGGATTTTATGAAAAACTCGTGAAAGTTGTATTAGTCATTCATCCGGGATTACACAGAACACTAATTGACCAACGTCACTGCTCATAAATGAGTAATACTAAATGGTTACTTATATGGTAAAGATAGAAAATTATAAATGGGGAATTTGTATCCATTTTTTGTTTCCCACAGGTTAATTTCCTACGATTTTAAATATACCTATTACTCCGTAAAAATTTAATTGAGGGCTAAACTAGGCTTTTCTATACTAGGCACCCTTAACCAAGGCATTAGGAATCAATACTTAAAACCTAAAACCTTACTATAACCCTCAACCCAAAATTCAAAGAGTAATAAAAATTCTGACATTGCCTGAATCAAGGGCAGAGGATCCGTAGGTCTAGGTACGGTTTAAATCTATGGTGTGTAAGGATTGCGAAACTTTATACACAATTCCTACATAGTTAAAATATACTCTCTAAAAAATGACGATTTAATCGACATTATAATTCCTATTTTATCATGATGCAGTCAAGGTTAAAGACTTCTTCCCAGGCAGGGTTTATCAATGAAGCTGCTGTAGTCCAGTTACCGATCCGCCTGAGCAGACTCGAAGCAATAGAATTTAAAGAAACCTGTGATCAGCTTCTCCAAAAACCTTATTGTCCTAAGCTTATCATTGCTGACTTGAGTCAGACAGGGTTTATCGATAGTAGCGGAATTGGTGCCTTAGTCAGGAATCACAAAATCACTCAGGAAAACGGGGTCTCACTAATACTAAGGGGTATAACTCCTCCAGTTATGGCTGTGTTGGTCATGACTGGGCTAGACAAAAAATTAATTCTAGACCCCCTAGATAACCTGACAACAATAGCTGTCAATTGGTCAAAGGCTCAGTTACCCACAACTCACCCATCTACAAGCTCTTGGGCTAAGCGATGCTTAGACATAGTGGGGGGAATAGTAGGTTTAGGAATTACTGCCATATTATTTATTCCCATTGCGATCGCGATTAAACTCGACAGTCCTGGCCCAATCTTCTTTAGTCAAATTCGCTGTGGTTGGATGGGTAAAAGATTTCGGATCTGGAAATTCCGATCGATGTATACTGATGCTGAAGCCCAGAAAGATAGCGTTCAAAATCAAGCTAAGGATGCCAAGATATTCAAAAACGAAAATGACCCTAGAATCACCAGGGTGGGTCGGTTTTTGCGGAAAACTAGTTTGGATGAACTACCTCAGTTCTGGAATGTCATTAAAGGTGAAATGAGTTTGGTAGGTACTAGACCACCGGTACCTAAGGAAGTGGAAATCTATGAGGTTCCCGAGTGGCAACGGTTGAATGTTAAACCGGGAATGACTGGAGAGTGGCAGGTGCATGGGCGATCGCAAGTTCGGGATTTTGCAGATATAATTAAACTGGATTTACGCTACCAACGAAACTGGAGCTTAATGTATGACATTAAGCTCATTATCAAAACAATTTTTATCTTGTTGTCGAAAAATAATGGAGCCGTTTAGGCTCAAAAATATCTTGGTAAAATTCCGGATACAAATTAAATCTAATGGTAAATAGATTAGAGTATTCTCTAGCAATAGGTTTTCCATTAAACAAGCATGAAAGTTGCCCTAGTTCATGATTATCTAACGCAAAAGGGTGGAGCAGAACGGGTATTTGAACTGCTTTGTAAGCGCTTCCCTAGTGCTGATGTGTTCACATCCTTGTATGATGCCCAGAACACCATTGACCTAGGTGAGCGCCTAGTGCATACCACCGGACTTCAGAACATTCCAGGGTCAACGAAATACTTCAGACTCTTGGCTCCGTTTTACTATCCAGCTTTTCGAGCCTTGGATTTAGAAAATTACGATTTGATTATCAGTAGTTGTTCAAGCTTCGCAAAGGCGGTCAAGAAAAAATTAGGAGCCAAGCATGTTTGCTTTTGCCACAATGTCACCCGTTTTTTGTGGGATACGCAAACTTACCTCAAGGAGTATGGAGAATATAGAGCGTTTTCTCCTGTAATTGATAAAGTCTTCCAATTGATCAGAAAAGTAGACCTGGACTATGCCCAGGAGCCGGACATTTACATTGCTAACTCGACCACTGTCGCTCGGCGTATCCAGAATATCTATGGTAAGCCAGCCATGACGGTCAACTATCCAATTAATAGCCATAAATTTGTGTTTTCCGACCAAAAGGAAGACTTTTACCTAGTATCATCTCGTTTACTGGGTTACAAGCGTATCGATCTGATTATCGAGGCGTTTAATTGGCTAGGCTGGCCCTTATTAGTATCTGGTGATGGTCCAGAGCGAGAGCGTCTAGAATCTAAAGCTTTGGACAATATTCGATTCTTGGGATACGTCAGCGATAAACAGCGTTGTCATTTGATGGCAAAAGCTCGTGGGGTGATCGTGGCGGCTTTAGAAGATTACGGTTTAGTGCCAATCGAAGCCAACGCCAGTGGTACCCCAGTAATTGCCTACGGTGCAGGTGGTGTTTTGGATACTCAGATACCAGGGACGACAGGGGTGTTTTTTCAACGGCAAACACCGGAAGCACTCCAAGCTGCACTACTTGAGGCTAGGGAAATTCCCTGGAATTATGCCAAAATCCGAGACCATGCCCTGAGTCATTTCACTGAAGACGTTTTCTTTAACAAAGTTGGGCAAATTATTGATAAAACCGTCAGCGGGCAGCCTGTTAATTTGAGCTATTCCTTTCCCCATTCAACCAAGGTTCCCACTTTAGCTACGTGACAGGATAGTGGCTGGACTGATTTTAGATTTTAGATTTTGGATTTTGGATTTTTTCGTTGATTTCTTTGGATTTATACTGGTCGATACTCCAAAATCATCAGATCCAATCTGGTGGACTAATCAATATAGTCCTGCTCGGGTGACTGCTGATGGGTAATAGATAATATCATGTCCGGTTGACTACTTCTTTTTATACCCTTTCTCTAAAAGGGATGCAACCTATGATTGTCGGTTCATTGGTAATGGGTAATGGGTAATGGGTAATCAGGCTCCAAGTCCTAATTTCCCATTCCCAAAAGGTAGGTAAAATTTGTTGCAGGTATCCTGGATAATTTTGCTTACCAAAGATTTTTCATATTTAAATTGCAATTTAAATATTGCAATTTTTAAATGGTTAATAGTTAATTTTAAATTAACTATTTTGAAAAAAATGATAAAACCCTAGGGAATATTAACAACGTGATTAACCGGATTTTATCTCAACCGATTACTAATCATCCCGGGACTAGTTTAGACTTGATTCACTCGACTTGATGTCAATTTAACATCCAATCCAAACTTGTCAATCATTAATCTAAAATCCCATGAAGGAACTTGATTTAAACGGAGCAGCTGAAACAGATGCAGGGTATGGCCAACTGTTGGCAGTTTTGTGGCGCAGACGCTTGTGGATTATAAGTGTACTGTTGACAAGCTTGCCGATTGCCTTCTATCTCACTCTGAAGAAAGAGCCGACTTATATCAGCTCTCTACAGCTGTTGGTGGAGCCTAATTATATAGATAAAACACGAGGAATCGAGAGTCAGTTTACTGAGTCCACTGTTGATATCGATTATGCTACTCAGTTACAGCTGATGCGTAGTTCTGAATTGATTCAACGAGCAGTGGATTTGCTTCGTGATGACTACCCAGATATCACAGTCGGTGATATTAGAGGCTCCTTAAGATTAGCTCAAGTACTGCAGGGTAAAACCGAAACTAAGGTATTTCAAGCGGTCTACACAAGCAATGACCGGATTAAAACTCAAAAAGTACTGCAAGCTATTCAAAAGGTTTATCAAGATTACAACCTAGAGCAGCAGGAAATGCGGTTGAATAAAGGTCTTGCTTTTATCAATCAGCAGTTGCCAACAGCTCGTAATAATCTTGAGCAAGCTGAGCAACGGCTAGAGCAGTTTCGCAAGAGCAAAAACCTGATTGATCCCTCACAACAAGCTCTAGCTGTCAGTCAAACTCTGAATGGGATTGAACAGGAGCGCCGAGCCATCCGCGCTCAGTACATGGAAACTCAAACTCGCTACCAGGCTGTTCAGCAAAAACTGGCTCGTTCACCGCAAAATGCCTTGACCTCGTCCCGCTTGAGTCAATCTGGGCGCTATCAAAATTTGCTCAATGAAATCCAAAGAATAGAACTGGCTTTGGTGGAGCAAAGTCGGATTTATACTGAAGCTCATCCTAGTATTCAAAAATTAATTGAACAGCGTCAGAGTGTGTTTGCGCTCTTGCAGGAAGAGACTAGACGGGTTTTAGGGCAAGTTCCAACTCAACTGGTTAGCACTGGAAGTAACCTCCTGACAGAAGGACAGCTCGGTGGTGTTGATATCAATCTGGTCAACGAACTGATCACCTCGCAAATTAATCTAGTGAGTCTACAAACTCGTGATCAAGCCCTGGCCAAAACAGAGGAGGAAATCCGTATCCAACTCAGGGAATTTCCAGCCCTGATTGCTCAGTACAATCGTCTACAACCGCAAGTAGCCATTCAACAAAATACTCTGCAGCAGCTACTACAAGCACGGCAGGAGTTAAGCATCGAATTGGCTCGGGGGGGATTTAACTGGCAAGTTGTAGAAGCACCTTTACCGGGCTCGAAGACCGGTCCTAATATGACCCAAGACCTATTATTGGGTGCAGTGGTTGGGTTATTTCTCGGTGGTGTGGCTGCCTTTGTGCGGGAAGCCATGGATGATGGAATTCATACCTCTGATGATCTGAAAAATCAAGTGGCTCTACCCTTGCTAGGTATGATTCCAGAATTGCCAGAGGGTAAAATCAGTAAACCTGTTCTGAATCTTAGCTTGAGCCAGTCCGAGAAAGCACTTCCGATGATGGAACTGTTGGGATGGCGACCATTTCAGGAAGCACTGGACATGATTTATGTGAATATCCAGTTGCTCAATTCTGGTTCTGAGTGGAAATCCCTGATGGTTACGTCAGCGCTATCTGGTGAGGGCAAGTCAACTCTGGCGTTGGGTTTAGCCTTGAGTGCTGCTCGTTTACATCGACGAGTACTGCTAATTGATGTAGATATGCGCCGTCCGAGGTTGCACCAACAACTTGGCCTCTCCAATCAGGAAGGACTTTCTACTTTATTGGAAGATGATACTGCTACACCCAGCCCAGTTAGTATCTCACCTTTGGGGTCAACCATTGATGTTTTGACTGCTGGACCAACCCCAATTGACCCAGTTAAGCTGTTGGGTTCTAAACGGATGAAGAACTTAATGGCAGAGTTTCAGCAGACCTATGATCTGGTGTTGCTGGATACTCCCCCAGTGTTAGGTATGGTGGATGCACTCCAAGCAGCATCTTTGTGCCAAGGTGTGCTGATGGTAGGACGCCTAGAGCGAGTTACTCAATCTCAACTCACCCAGGCTACTGCTATACTCAGGAATTTAAACCTGATTGGAATCATTGCTAACGGGGTCAAGAGTTCTAATCAGAACTACGCTTACTATGGTTCGCGAAACAGCCATGGTGCTATTGAACCAAAGCAGCCTGTATCTGATCTTCCAGTGTCTCCACAACTAGAGCGTCAGTTAAGCAATCATGTCAAGTCTCGTTGAATTTTTTGGTTAATTGCTAATTGAAACTTGCTCATTAACAAGTTTCAAGTTTCAATTAACGAACACCTGAGAATGATACGTATTAAACCTGAGACTATCTAACCTTTGACTTTTGATTTTCGTGAAATGGAGTAACTATTGATGACGACTTCCAGAATCATACTAACAACCTCCAAAATCTCAATCCTAGATATCGATGATGAGCCAGAAGCACTCAGTTCTTTGCCTCCCTGCAAGCTCAAGTGGCGACAGAAAAAGTTGTGGGTACTCCCTCTCAAAAAAAATGAACAGCATTATTTACCTCCATTGCAAAGTCAGTCCTGGTTAAGTAATTGCTTGCAACGCTCGTCGGTAGGGCTAGTTTGTATCGACCCCAATCTGGGTGAAACAGGGTTAAAAGTTTGGACCAATGCCTGTGAGCAAGCGAAGAAGAAAGCTGTTCTAAGGGTACCCTTCAACTCAGAATTGTCTAGTAGGGAAAAACTATTCCGATCTCGACTAAGGCGGGTGATGGATTCGAGTTTAGCTGCTCTATTGCTACTGATTCTGAGTCCAGTGCTCCTGGGATTGATGTTGCTGATAGCGATTTTTTCACCAGGACCAGTCTTTTCTCGGCAATTGCTGGCTGGAGAACGGGGTAAGCTGTTCCAAGTGATTAAATTTCGCACTGAAGCTATACACAAAGGCAAAGTCACGTCTAAGATGACACATTTTGGAAAGTGGCTGCGTCAATATTGTCTGGATGGACTACCGCAGTTAGTGAATGTACTAAGGGGTGAGATGAGTTTAGTCGGACCACGTCCTTGGAAACTGGATGAGGTGATTCGGATGACCCAGGAGGAGCGGCGACAGCTGAGGTTGTTGCCAGGAATGATCAGGCTTCACCAAGAAGATATGCGATCGCATGTGTTCGATTCTCAAAGTACTCCAGTGCTGTAATAGCAATCCCTGTAGGAATTGTGAGAATTTTTGATGCCATATTCCCTACTCCCTACTCCCTACTCCCTACTCCCTACTCCCTGTAAAGTTAATAACTTCCTAACTTATTAAGTTATTAATTGCAATTTTCAATTTTGATTTGCCTTTGCCTTTGCCTTCATCCCGTACATTAGCAAACTAATTACTCTAATCAGAGTCGTGAGGAATCGTGACAGACATTAAACGAGCATTAATCACTGGCATTACCGGTCAAGATGGGTCTTATCTAGCGGAACTGCTGCTGGAAAAAGGGTACGAAGTCCATGGCATTATCCGACGCACGTCTACCTTCAACACAGATCGTATCGACCACATCTACCAAGACCCCCACAATCCCCAGACACGGTTATTTCTCCATTACGGAGACCTCACTGATGGCTTGACACTACAACGCATTCTAGAAGACGTGCAGCCGATAGAGGTGTACAACCTCGGAGCTCAGTCCCATGTGCGGGTCAGCTTTGATTCACCAGAATACACCGTCGATGCCACAGGTATGGGAACCCTGCGTTTGTTGGAAGCGGTACGGCACTATCAACAGCGGATTGGCTCTCAGGTACGCTTTTACCAGGCTGGCTCTTCTGAAATGTTTGGGCTAGTGCAGGCTGTGCCTCAGTCTGAAACTACACCGTTTTATCCCCGTAGCCCTTATGCCTGTGCAAAAGTTTACGCCCACTGGCAAACGATTAACTATCGCGAATCCTATGGGCTATTCGCCTGTAATGGTATTTTGTTTAACCACGAAAGTCCCCGGCGCGGCGAAACCTTTGTCACTCGCAAAATTACCCGTGCTTTGGCGCGCATTGTCGCTGGTAAGCAGAAAAAGCTTTACCTGGGCAATCTCGATGCCAGACGGGACTGGGGCTATGCCAAGGATTATGTCCGCGCTATGTGGCTAATGCTGCAACAACACGAACCCGATGACTATGTTGTTGCTACCGGTCAAACTCAATCAATTCGGGAGTTTCTCGATATTGCCTTTGGCTTAGTGAATTTGGATTGGCAGCAATACGTTGAAATCGATCCACGGTACTTTCGACCTGCTGAAGTAGACCTGTTGTTAGGTGATGCCACCAAGGCTAATACCATACTAGGTTGGCAACCTTCAGTGAGCTTTAAACAACTGGTTGAAATCATGGTTAATGCTGACCTTCAGGCACTAGGTATCATGCCTGTCACCTCTTGTACTCAATCCGCTGATACTGCTTTTATTCGTCAGGTTGTTACCACTGGTAATCCCTAGTAATGATATGGTCTAATCCCATTTTTAGTAATGGATTAGAGAGATAGTTAGTCGCCCTTTGGGTAATGGGTAACGGGTAATGGTTAACGGGTAATTGGGAATTGGTAATTGAGAAAAAGACTATTGCTGCTGTGAAACACTACGAGGAGAGCGCAATTCCCCATTATCCATTACCTATTAACAGACTAGTATAAGACGTTGTTGATGGATTAGCGTTGCATAAAATAAGCGATTATCCGTAGGATACGCTACGCGAACGCACTGTCTTAGAAGCAGGAATTACGCACCAAGAGCCTTAAAACCTGGTTTCTCGCTATAAATCAAAGCTCCAGAGAATTATGTGATTGCTTCCGGAGTGAATCACTCCGTTCGTGAATTAGTAGATTGTGCTTGTAGTAACGTTGGTCTTGATTATCAAGATTTTGTGGAAGTTGATCAGAGGTTTTATCGTCCAACCGAAACAGTGCCCCTTTGTGGGGATAGCTGGAAAATTCGGGATGAGCTGAATTGGAAGAGTAAAAATAAATTTCCTGATATTGTCGCGGAAATGGTGGAGAGTGATATTAGTTTTTTTAGCTAAACTTGTTTAAGTTAAGCATACCCCCCCCATCAAAATAGGTCTAAATAAAACCAGTGAGTATTCTATATAGAATTGCTGAAATAAAGCTTATTGATTCTGTAATCAGATTTACAAAATCAACTAAATTGTGGCAAGACAACCACTTCATATTTGGCTCATGGTTCCAGCTCCGCGCCTTAATTATTGATATTACTACTGTGCATTTTAATCAATATAGTTAACGAAAATACCTATGGTATTAAACGCAAATCAACTATCTGAAATAACTATTAAACTAACAGCTACCCTGACAGCAGAACCCTTAAATCAATCTCTTAACTTATGGATGGAAGATATAAATATTCCATCCAAAATAAACTTATCAAAATCTAATCAAAATGTTGAAAAAATATTTGAGAAGTCTAGTATAATATCTACTAAAAAAAATGGGATTCCTGTCATCTCCTCTAGTTTTGAAGACTGGATCAGGTCTCCTGCCAATCAGCCATTATCACCAAATCAGTCTAACTTAACGTTAGCTACCAATTTTGATATTCTTAAAGCCGAGGCATTGCTAGCTAATCATAACGATTACCATTTACAAGATAATTTAGTAATCGTTCATTTTAATGAACAATAAACCAATGAATTATATCAAGAAATATTTGAAAAACAGACCTACATTAAACATGGCATCACTATCCATGATGACGATTGTATTTTTGATATAGGGGCAAACATCGGTATGTTCACCCTGTTTGCCCAGCAAATCTGTAAAAATTCCAGACTATTTTCCTTTGAAGCCTTACCAGACGTTTTTGAACTGTTGCAGATCAATGCATCACTCTATGGCTCGAATGCCAAAGTGTTCAGTTTTGGACTTTCCAAGCACTCAAAGACTATATCTAGTATTATTCATCAACAGAACATTGAAAAAATTGATTTACTCAAAATTAATGCTGATCAACCTCAGTTAGATATCCTGGCTGGCATCAAGGAGAAGGATTGGGAAAAAATTCAGCAAATTGTGATCGAGGTTGATCAGATTACAGCAGGGATAAACCTAAAGCAAATCACAAACTTACTCCAACGGAAAGGCTACCAGTTAGTGATTGATCAAGAAGTATTGCTGGCAGATACAGGGGTTTACCGTATCTACGCCAGCCGTAACTATCAGCTAAATCAATTCTCTTAGTATCCAACAGGAATGAAAATCCCTGTTGTTCTACCAACACACTGATTACTCAGCTTACTCAGCACCCTTCACACTGAGGCACTCAGCCTTCCTGATAAGTAAGTGGATCGTCCAATCCCAACTCAGCAAAGGCAGCCAATCGCAACCGACAAGCATCACAAACACCACAAGCTAAATCGTTACCTGTGTAGCATGACCAGGTTTTTTCCCAAGGAACACCCAGCTGATTGCCTAATTGGATAATTTCGGTTTTTTTCAGGTCAATCAGAGGAGTGACAATTTTAATTCCATTGCCCTCCCTACCTTGTTTTGTGCCCAAATCAAAAGCTGTCTGCATTGCTTGGATATAATCCGGACGACAATCTGGATAGCCAGAATAATCTAAGGCATTGACACCGACATAGACTGCCTCAGCACCAATTGCTTCTGCATAGGATAAGCCAAAGCTCAGAAAAATCGTGTTACGGGCTGGAACGTAGGTAATGGGGATTTCTTGAGACATCTGCTCTAGACTACGCTCCTTGGGTAGGTCAAGGTTATCATCGGTTAACGCTGAACCTCCCCACTGCCGTAAGTCAAACCTGACTACCTGATGTTCCTTAACACCTGCTGCACTAGCAATTGCGTACGCTGATTTGAGTTCTCGTCGATGTCGCTGCTGATAATCAAAGGAAAGGGCATAACACTCATAACCGTCTCCTACTGATTGATACAAAACTGTAGCAGAGTCTAAACCTCCAGATAACAACACAATTACTTTCTTAGACATGATCCAACCAGATATCACAAGTCTCATCAGGATAATGCCTAATCAAACGTTTTGCACTGTTACTACAACTACCAATTAATAATTTCATTGCTCTGTCAACAGACAACCCACAAACTGACACATAGGGTTAGTGTTCCATATTTCGTCAAACCACAATAAGTATAGAACACATGTTTTAAAGGTTCTTTTAGCCTGAGTGGGATGGACAAAGCTTTGAAATTCTTCACATTTATAGTTGCTGTGGTACTATCTGGATGGTTAAGGCGACTTAGATTAAGTAAATCGACTTATTACCAGTGGTGGAGGAGCAAAAAAGAGTGCAGAATCGTACTTATCAAAGACATCGAGATCATCAAGTCCAGCGCAACTTACCGCAGCCAATCAAAATCGGTGTGATTGGCGTTGGCAATATGGGACAACATCATGCCCGAGTTTTGAGTCTTCTCAAAGACGTTGAAATTGTGGGTGTGGCAGACATTAACGTCGAGCGTGGTTTAAATATTGCCAGTAAGTACCGTGTTCGCTTTTTTGAAGATTATCACGATCTTCTTCCCTATGTAGAGGCGGTTTGCATTGCAGTACCGACCCGTCTACATCATGAAGTCGGGATGACTTGTCTACAAGCTGGAGTCCATATTTTAATTGAAAAACCGATTGCCGCTAGTATTGCTGAGGCAGAATCGTTAGTAAATGCAGCAGCAGAGTCCCAATGTATTCTCCAAGTTGGACATATTGAACGTTTTAACCCAGCTTTCCAGGAACTGAGCAAAGTTCTGAAGACAGAACAATTGCTCGCTGTGGAAGCTCATCGCATGAGTCCCTACTCTGACCGAGCCAATGATGTCTCGGTGGTTTTGGATCTCATGATTCATGATATAGATCTATTACTAGAATTGGTAGCCTCACCGGTGACAAGGTTAACCGCTAGTGGCAGCCGTGCTTCTGATTCCGGGTATTTAGATTACGTCACTGCTACCTTGGGGTTTGCCAATGGTATTGTTGGTACCGTCACGGCAAGTAAAGTGACACACCGAAAAATCCGTCGCATCGCTGCCCATTGCAAAAATTCTCTGACGGAAGCTGATTTCCTCAATAATGAGATTCTAATTCATCGGCAAACCACTGCCAATTATATGACCGACTATGGTCAAGTGCTTTACCGACAGGATGGTTTGATTGAGAAGGTTTATACCAGTAATATTGAACCACTCCATGCTGAGTTAGAACACTTTGTCAATTGTGTACGGGGTGGTAATCAACCTTCTGTCGGGGGTGAACAAGCCCTAAAAGCACTGCGCTTGGCAAGTTTGATTGAGCAGATGGCTCTTGATGGTCAAGTTTGGCACAACGTAGACAATGGTAATCATAAACTCCATACTTCCGTCATGACAGTTCCCTGTTAATGACTTATTGTTGATTTGTGATGATGTAGGGGTCAGTTGCACTTGTAACTGACCAAAATTACGGGAAGCCCAAGGGGGTAAGGAATAAATCAGCCAAATCCGCTTTGATAAATCCCTTCTAACCCTGACAACTAGAAGTCGCGGCTATAGGTAGGTGAAGCCTTCTCGAAGAGTACAAAGTTTGCCTGGACAGACTGACTTCAACAGGGGGTCTTTAATCCGGATTTGCGATCAACCTTTTCCCCTGTGCGTTTGAACATTTACCTGACTTGTCTTATCACTGATGAAGCTACCTGATTTGATATAACTTCACTGACTTTCTGATTTCCTTGGGGGCTAAGGTGAATGTGGTCACGGTAAAGTATTTCTGGTGTTTCGGTGTTATTGAACACTGGTAAAAAATCTAGATAAGTAATGTTGTGCTCTTGAGTAAAGCCACTCAAGCGTTTACGGGCTTTTAACTCATAGTCACGAGGTCCTTTGGTTCCAATTTCCCGCAGTAGGGGGGTCATCCCTAGCACTAACTTGGCTCCAGCAGCATCAGTTAGGGTCTTAATTTCCCCAATGGCCTTGAGATTAAAGCCAACCCGGTCTCCTGGTTCCGCTCTGACTGCTTCCATTTCAGGAATAGCTGGCGCTCTCAGGAGATAGCGACTCCAGATCTCGGCTATGGCTAGGAGGGGTTTTTGGCTGGGATAATTGCGATCGCGTCCGACTTGTACAGAAGTCGGTGCTGTAGCAAACAAGTCATCGGTATTAATCAGTAATACCACTACATGGGCGTTGAAGGTGCCAAAGCGTCGTAGATAGGCTAACTCATTTCGTGGTCCCCAAGAATTAGCAGAAGCATTAAGGACTTCGACTGTTTCAAATGGTTTCTCGTTGGTTAGACTTGGTAATACGTCTTTGGTCAGCCATAGTTCTACTTGAGATTGGAGCAGTGCTGATATGGTTTGGTCTTGGTCTGTCCACCAAGCCCCATTCGCAACAGAATCCCCCAGTAGGAACACCCGCAGCATGGATAGGGGTGGCTGAGGAGTGATGGTGGGACTGCGCATGGAATATTCATTAATGACAATGCGGTTGCCAAACCGTCTGGTGCTTTGGTTAGGGGCTAGCAAGTAGCCAATTTCCTCATCTGCCACATAAATCAGGGGATTACCGAAGCCGAGCAGCCATCGTAAACCGACCTCTAGCGCTACCAAGGAACTGACTAGCACTGCCAAGGTTAATAGCAATACTTTCACAAGAAAATCCTATATAATTTATAAATTTTTCCTATAGTTTTGTCTAGGTGTTCAGTAGTGAGATCACTTTAAAAGCCGAGTATAACCGCTCAAAGCTGAGTATACCAAGGTTAATCGGTAAATTTCCCCCTGATCTAGCCCTGGCTATAATCGACTTGTTGGTTAGATCCCTGATAACTCAAACAGGAGCGACAAACTATGTCAGACCTCAATCGTGGCATCATGAAGTTTAAAGGAGCTGATAGCCCCACAGCCGTTGTTATTTCAGCAATTCTGGTGTTGGGCAGTATCAGCGTTCTGATCTGGTGGGCATTGCACAACGCTTACAGCATTGGCTAATTACCGTCGATTTCCTTAAAAAATTGACAATTCCTAAAAGCTGTGCTAACATTTATAAATGTGAGCTAAAAGGGTCGGTGCCCGAGTGGTTAATGGGGGCGGACTGTAAATCCGTTGGCTATGCCTACGCTGGTTCAAATCCAGCCCGGCCCACCACAATGGTTTGGGATATAACCTAAATATACTTTTGATAAGTCAGTATAAAATTAGCTGATGTTAACCGTTAACTAATTACCACGACTGGTTTAGGGTCGGTAAATCAAAAGCTTATTAATTGATACCTTGGCAGAGTAAGTTTGGCCAAAGTACAATAGGCTAAATCAAACCAATAATGTAAATCTAATAATTTCAATCTAGCCCGTGTGGCTCAGTGGTAGAGCACACCCTTGGTAAGGGTGAGGTCACGAGTTCAATCCTCGTCACGGGCTTTTAAGCATAAATTAACGAGTAGTTAGCAAATTGTACAGTGACTAATTATCGGTCATCAGTGACATATTGATGTCATGGAGACACATGAAAATTTTCATCAGCCAGGAATCGAACCATTTTCAATTACCTGGAATGTCACCGTTGAAATTCTCATCGCTCAGCAAACTCAGCATAACCTTTTCTACTGATTCTGCTGAGATAGCAAACGGGTACGAATTGAGCTGAGATCAGGTTGGATACTAGACAAACGTTGCTGCACTGATTCAGCTAACTGCTCTCTCTGATTTAAGTATGTTTCTACCGCATCTTGGTGTCGAAGGTAGTAGCCAATTGTATTGTAAACATCGGACAAAGATAGAGTCGAGTATCGATGCACAATAGACTCAGGAGATGCACCATCTTGAAACGCTCGAATAACAGTATCTAGCAACACCCTTGAATTTCCAACTCGAATCGCTCCGGTTTCATCTTCTCGCAGAGGCGGTGTCTCACGTTCCAAAACGAGGCTCATAGATCAACTTTCCTAAATCCAGTATAAAACCATCGTAACTTACGTGACTAGCGCAATTGCTCAGTAAACTTAAAAACACTGTCTCAAAATTGGGCGTTGCTGAATATCGAAATGGTTTAACTATAAAGGGGAATTTTATGATAATTTAAATAATAAATAAGAAGCCTAATTGATAAATCGAAGATTTTATTGATGCAAAGCGCGAGTGGGGAGAGACTCCCAAGACCTTGCTGCATCGCTTGTTCAAATATAGAGTAGCACAGAGTGCGTGGATGTAGTCTTGCTAAATAGTGTCTCAATCTTGTATCTTCATTTTCTATGAAAGTCATATAAATTTGATTAACCCAAGTTGCTAGTTATCCAGATGCGATTTGACCGTAGGTCACGCTACGGGAACGCACAAGGGTGTTGAGGTTAACTAATGGTAACTAGAATTGAGGACTGATAACTGGTTAAACCTATTACGACAGCAGCGAGTAATTGCTGTGATTCGAGCATCCTCGAAATCCCTAGGAGAGCAGATGGCTAAGACAGTAGCCACTGGGGGTATACGGTTAATTGAAATTACCTGGAATAGCGCTGATGCTCCTGAGCTGATTAGTCAGCTCCATCGAGAATTACCCAACTGTATCATTGGTACTGGCACGATATTAAACCAATCTCAGTTACATCAGGCAATTGATGTTGGAGCGCAGTTTATCTTTAGTCCCCATGTAGATACAGCAGTTATTAAAGCAGCGGTAGCTGCTAAGGTGCCAGTGGTTCCCGGAGCACTTTCCCCCACAGAAATTGTGACAGCTTGGGATGCTGGTGCTAGCTGTGTTAAGGTGTTTCCGATTCAGGCGGTAGGTGGTGCTAGTTACATCAAATCCTTACTTGGTCCACTCGGTCACATTCCTTTAATCCCTACTGGTGGTGTTACCATAGACAATGCTCAGGAATTGATTAATATCGGAGCGATCGCTGTGGGTATTTCTGGGAATTTGTTTCCTAAATCCCTGATTGATGGGGGGAATTGGAATGCGATCGCAAAACGAGCAAAACAGCTCAAGCAACGATTAGCCCCTGATTCTCTGAGTTGAGGCTATGATGTTGGTGATTTGTTTGATTGACTGCTAAGGTTATATGTTTTTCCACTGGCTAAATCCGTTAAGAAGCTTGTTTGCCAGTTTCCCACTGATGCTAATCGCCTTGGCTGTCTGGACAACACCAGCGTTGACCAATCCTGTGAGTGAGCAAATCGCTACCAGAGTGATGGAACTACAAGATTCAGAGGAACGCTGGATTGAGATAGACCTAACTAATCAAAGGCTGATTGCTTGGGAAGGTAGACAACCGGTTTATGCAATAATTGTCTCCACTGGTAAAGATTCAACACCTACCCATCCTGGTACATTCACGATTCAATCCAAGCGTCGCAAGGACAGAATGCGTGGTGCAGATTACGATCTGGCCAATGTACCTTATGCGATGTATTACCACCGGGGCTATGCTATCCATGGGGCATACTGGCATCGTAAGTTTGGTACGCCAGTAAGTCATGGCTGTGTGAATGTAGCTGTGGATCATGCTGAGTGGTTATTTGATTGGGCCTCTGTGGGAACACCAATTGTAATTCATCAGGGCGTTGAGGAATTGGCCAATGATCAATGATATCAAGTCTGTTGAATCATGAGTCACTCTACCTGTAGGGTTTGTTTCCTATTTCTGGGTAAGTCCTGTTAATTTCTTTAGGAATAGTTCACCAGCTTCTTCCAAATTCCCATCCAGAGAAAACGTCAAGCTCCGGACTCGAATATCACGAATTTTAACATCAAGGGGTTGAGTTAAAGGAGCTGGATATACTAAAACTGCCTCTTGGCAATCTTGTGTGATGGCATAGATTACTACTTGGTTAAAGTCATCACGAGATGGACTAATAGGGATTTTATACTTAGTATCGAGAATGCAGCATGTTTTCTCAGTCGCTATCTCGTACAGTACTAAATCAATGTAAAAATATAATGTCTTGTCGATGTCTACTCTTTCGAGTATCTTAATGCCAAAGCCAGTAGGTAAGTGCGATTTTAGCCATTCAGCAACAAAGCGTTCATAGAGTTTTGCCATGTTAACTAGAAAGGGCAACATGGTATTACTACCTGTTTGATGACTTGGTCCGCTGTGTTCGAGAAAAAAGCGGCAAAGAGCATGTAACCTTTGGTAATTCTGATTGAGCCGATTATAGTTTCGTCCGATACAATCCCTAGCGCTATAAGGTTGTAGGGTGACAAGGTTTTGTAGGGCATGATAGGCTTGGCGCAACATGGGACTTACTTTAGCGCTATATAAACCCGTGCGAGAGATACAGTGGAGTGTCCAGGCGATAATCTGATTATCTTCGATGTCACTAGTATGTTCGTCGTAATGGCAGTTAAGTTTGATATCCCATGGCTTCTGGATAGTTTGCTGTACATCCAAACGCCCCCGAAGGTATGCTAGTTGACCAGTTGTAGGGATGTAGGTGCGGTAGAGTCCTTGGCGAATGCGATCGCGTATGCCATTAATGAGTATACTGACTAGGTAATCGTAAAATTCTTCTACAGATTTACAATCAATCAACCCTTCTAGAATGTGAAAGCTTCTAAGGTTATAAGCATAGTCCAGCATTCCGAAAAGATTGTTTAGGGGGACTTTCGGCTGGAGTTGGATACTCAGTTCATTGGTTAGGGGAATATAACCTACCCATCCTTGAGAGGTTAGTTGCCAGTAATCCCCAGTTTTGGAGTATTCAAGATTTACTGTGACCTGATTGCTGTATTTTTGCTGCAATTCATCGATTACGGATTCTGGAATCTGGTAGCGTGGGATCTTATCTGGCTGATACTCCGTTAGTTTAATTATTGTCATTTTTTATAGGGCTACGCCCAGGGAACAGGGAGTAGGGAGTAGGGAGTAGGGAGTAGGAGTAGGGAGTAGGGAGTAGGGGTAAGAACATTGAATTTACTTCATAAGTATTTGAAATGCTAGATTCTTAATTCTTAATTCTTAATTCTTAATTCTTAATTCTTAATTCTTAATTTTATAGTCTCCCAGCGAAATTGGTCTAGTTTGTCTCGTTGATCGAAAAAGTATTCTTCTAGATATGGCTCAATTTCCCTTTGCCAGATATCTTCAATTTCCTCAGCTATAGTTTCTAGTAGAAAGAAGGAGATTCCGAGGGAGTAGTTAGGATCTGCGATCGCATTATTTATTTGTTCCAGTATCTTAATCAATCCATTCACTGGAAAATCGGTTGTTTGGTGATATCGTCTCAGGATTTCATAGTTGGGATAGAGCCGAATAAATGCAAAGCGACGGCGAAATGCCTGATCCACTAGAGCAATAGAACGGTCTGCCGTGTTCATAGTACCGATGATCCGAACATTTTTCGGGATACTGAATAGTTGATTACTGCCAGCTAAGGGAATTTTTTGATCCCGGTACTCTAGTAGATACAATAATTCTCCAAACACACTAGCGAGGTTAGCACGATTAATTTCATCGATGATTAGAACACAAATTCCTTGCCGAGACTCAGCTTTATTACAGAATTCTATAAATCTGCCTGGAACTAAAGGATATCTCAATTCCCCATTTTGACTTTGTGGACGGATACCTTGAATAAAGTCTTCATAGGAATAGGCAGGATGGAATTGGAAAAGTTCCGTGAATCCATCACTTCCACTGATTAAATGGTTAGCAATTTTTTGAGCACTATAGGTTTTACCTGTACCTGGTGGGCCGTAAAAAATTACTTGTCCTTTGCGTTCAATAGCACGTATCCATCCCTCTAACTCTGCTATATCAAAACCAGTATCTTTAGCACAGTCGCTTACCGTATAGTCCTCTGGTAACGCCATCCTTGAACCATCAGAGGTAAATTCGATAACCTCGTCTTTACCCGGAAAATTATACCCTTTTACCGCAACTAACCAGTAGCAAAACATATCGAATAAATCATTATCCCTGAGCACTGGTACACCCGGTTGATGCATAGTGTTATCTAATGCTTTAATCAGCTTCAATCCAGCAGCATTGGCCGCTGGATAATCTGTCAGTCTCTTTCCATAGGATGTATTAACAAAATAATTGATAACCTGTCGAGAATTATCATTGATTAACAGAAACCTATCTGGTTGCAGCCCATTGAGGAGATTCGTCAGCATTTCCGTCGGAAAACCTTTAGAGTATTCCCCTGTAGAAAACTGATCACAAGCTGCTGATAACTGATTAGGATGCTTAGTGCAGCAACCAACAAATTCAAGGATGTCGTAACCAATCTGCTCTACTAACCTTTGTATCCATTTATGCTGATATCTCAGTTTTAATGGCAATCGTAATTCTAAATAATTATCACGTTTTCTAGGAATAGTTAGTATCCATGAATCATCACCCTCACCATATTGACTATTCAACGTAATCGCCAATTCTCTATCAGGGAATAGCTGAAATAGTATCGGTTCTGTTATAGCTTCTCCAGACTCCACTATGGCAGAGATAGCTTCAAAATTCCGACACCAAAGGCGACGCTGCTCTTTGTAGGTTGCCATGTGACTTAACCCAACCGGTGTGTAGGGATATGAACTAATAAATTCCTGAAATAGACTGACCAATTCAGCTTTCTTATCCCCCACCATACTATCCACCTAATTTTTTTTATTAGAACATGTTTGAGATATTAGAGACTGTTAGTTAGTCATTGATTATGAGTAATGGGTTATTGGCTTGCTATTATCCATTATCGATTCTCCATTACCCATTCCAAAATCTATTCTTACCAAACATTTAGCTAATTGATATAATGTTCTGACATAATTGCCATTTTATCCTCTACAATAGACTTAAGATGCTCAAATTGACTAGTCGTCAAGTAATGATAAGATTGTGGAGGTCTAAAGTTAGCCCATTTTGCTCTCAAATCTTGTAAGGTTACTGGTGGCTCAAAATGTTCTATGAGTTTTAAGCAAATCCCATAACCGACGGCGGCTTCCTCATAATACTCATTAAAATCTTTTTTTTCTATACCAGCATTGTCCTTTACTTTATACCAAAGGATATCCGGGCGGTCTTGAATAACGTCTTCCACTTCAAAAAAACCCGATAAAACCTTATCTGGAGCCGAGACATAAACCACAACAATATCCCCTGGTACTAATCGAGGACGCACCCGACGAAGTTCAATTTTTTTGGTTCCCTTGAATAATTGATTAGCATATTTAGGACGAATTGATAATAACAACACATTGGGCATTGTTAACACGAGTAATTTTTATTAATTTTGGGTGCATTCTCTATATATTATTGTAAATTGTTCTTGAGAAATCCGCAACGGTGATTGAAGTGTTAAACGCTTACCCAGTATTTCTTGAATTTCCGCCAAATCTATAGGATTTTTAAACAGTTCAGTATCACTAAATCGAAGCGCCATCAGCTTTTTATTAGGATCAGTTTTGGTAAGCTTCATTAAATCTTCTAATTCATATACACCCAATCGTCGAAACTGTTGATGGAGATTTTTAGGTTTATTTACGACTACTTCATCAAGTCTAGAGCACGCTCTTACCTTTCCTGTGCCGCAATACTTTTTATTATAGCTTACATACCAAAGAATTCTACCAACAACCCCTGGTTTTAAGCCACCATTACCTCGATGGCTTCGATAATAGACAAGTTCACGTTTTAGCGCCAGATCAGTTTCCGATCTCCATAGGAGCTGGTTAGCTAAGTCTTCATCGAATAATTCCTTTGCCCATTCTGCTTGAATAGGAATGATTATAGTAGGAAGATCAGCATCAATAATTTTTGCTGGCCACAGTATGCGTTCAACGTCTAGCGTTGTTTTTACCGCTGTGGTTAATTTATCAGTTTTGAGGGTATCAGCAATTTTTAGGCAAAAGTTATAATCTTGACTTCGATTCGCTAAAGTAGTGAGATAGTCTGATAATTCTGTCGCCGTAACCGCAACGGCAAGATTGGCATTTAAATAACCATCCTTAACTTTAAAAAATGCATCATCTTGAATACCGCTAAGAATAGTGTGATCCAAATAAGGTTCAGTAATTCGTGTAAATGGCAGATTTTCACGTACTGACAGGGATATAAACCAAAAAATTAAGTGCCGCGCCAGGGTTTCTTCAAGAGGACCAGATCTAACCCGAAAAATTGGCACGTTTAACTCATGATTTTTATGAGTATGATACGCAATTAAAGCTAGGGGATTTTTTTCTGACTGAAGAATAATATAACACTTAAATTTATCGGGATTAGCAATAATATAGCCCAGCCTTCCTTGAAAATTACTAAGTTTTTCTCCCTTAGCACCAACCAAAAACGTTTCACTCAAAAAACGTACTTGATCAAATTTATGAACACGTTGTCTAGTGATACCTGTGCCTGCTAATCGTACAGGCTGATAGTTAATATATTCGTGAAGATAATCTAGCTTAACAATTAAACTAGTAGGACTAAGGATTGATAAGTTAAATTCCTCATTGATAGCATCTGCGATCGCTAGTATTTGTGAATTACGAGTCAAAAAAAATGGTGCATCTGAAGCTATGGCTATAGCTAACTGACTTAGGTCAGATTTATTGATAGTTACCTGAGTTGATAACAAAACCTTGGTTAGAGCGCGACAAGCTGTTTGAAAGTCTTTCTGATTGTAGGGGAGTTGAGTAAAGGTATCGGCTAACTGGCGTTTACCATTCCTTTGTTTACTATCATCAATACTATTGATGACCTTAAATATTTCATTAGTTATACATAACTCCAAGTCAGGTTGTAACCAATCAGCTAGTAGAGAGTCGGACTCGGCCTTTGACCTAGCTTCATCTCCTTGCAAGTCAAAAAACACGCTGGTATCAATGACTGCACACAATTTAGACTCAAGTTTTTGGGTAGCAACTCAGGTAACTATCA
>NZ_JAAHFV010000139.1:0-15116 GCF_010672755.1 Moorena sp. SIO1F2 | reverse complement strand
TCATGACTCCTTAGGACATTCTTTAACTGTCCTAAGGAGTCATGAATTTCCCGAGCAATACGGTTACGTTCTTGCAGCGTAGCAATATCTTCAATCCGAAGGGCATAGTCACGCAGTTGAGCATTAGCCTGTGCCAGGTCTTGCCGACTTTTTCGTTCTGAAAGTACAGTATCCACTAATAGCTGCAAAACGATTAAGACCAAGACAAATATCAAGACAGAACTCAACAAGATAAATAGTAATCGCTCCGGAATCAACCCTGTCGGTGGTTCTCTGAACACAGGAGGTGGTCTAAACCGAGGACGATGCCTCATAGCATGATGCTGAAATCGAACCATTTGCCTCATTAGGAATAATATAACCGCAAATCCAGTCATCACTAAGCGACCTTGGAACTCAAAGATAAAACAGTTGCGAACAACTAATATAATTAACATCAGTTGCAACAGCCGAATGTGTCCCACCATGGACGCTAATAGAATTACCCCAATTTCGGCGGCAGTGTAAAGTATCTTATAAATAGGCTGATTTGTTGGTAATCTCAATCCCATTAACCCAAATACTCCCAGGCAAACTAAATTGAGTAGTGGCGACCTAGGTAGCGGGGGAAAAGGAAGTTTTAGTAATTCCACCAAAGCGGTAATGATCAGCAGTATCCACTCCAGGTAGAGCAAAAATCGAATTGGGTGGTTAGTAATTTGAATAGGATGGCGCATTCACAATTGTTGTAAACAACCAATAACAAACAACCAACAACCTTAATCCATGTGTCAAAGGTAAAGCAAGACCCATTGGTCATATCTAGCCCAGGACTAAAGTCCTAGAGAAATTCAGGTCTTTTGCCTCATGTGGTTTCGCCCTCTCCGTTTTTAGGATAGAGACATCAAACAGAAATCAGCTCACGTCAAAACAGTTAAAAATAAAAACAAGTGAACATCATGAACATCAAGCCCTTTTCTCTACTTGCAGGTATCGCAGCAATTACCCTCACTAGTTTTCCCATGGCAGTTAACGCCGAAGAAATGCCTCCATTTTTCTCCAAACTTAACATCACTGACCAGCAAAAAGAGCAGTTTGAAAACATCCGTAACAATACTGAAGCTAAAATTGAGGATATTCTCACTCCGGAGCAACAACGGCGGTTCCAAACTATAAAAACACTGCGCCGTCAACTCCGAGAAGCAAGGGAGGGTATGAATCTCTCTCAAGAGCAGCGAGACCAAATGCGCGAGATTCGCAAGTCAGCACGAGAAGAGATGAGGGGTATTCTCACCGAGGAACAGCGCCAACAAATTCGTCAAGAAATGCGCTCACGTCGAGGTAAGCGCGGATTTGGAAGGTGATTTTTCTAGGACTAGATTATCTCTTGGAATACAAATTACCAACTCTCTCGATCTAACTTGTTAATTGTCAATTGTTAATTTCAAAACCATTAACAATTGACAAGTTTTCTTGTAAGCATTCAGCTATCAGCCGTGAGCCAAAGGCTCACGCTTCGCGAACAGCCGTCAGCACTGATCCTGCTCTGGCGGACAAAGCAAGTTCCGCAGTTCTTCGGGAATCTCCTCAAAATGCTCCAACAAAAAATCCATCAGAGCCAGATGACGCAAGTCCGATGGTTGAGGCCGCAGATAATTACGACCCCGGCTAAACCAGCGCCCCACTGTCGCCACCGAACGGGAGCAAATCATGGCCATCATTGAGTGAGTGACTGGCCATTTGCTGTAGAATTGCCTTGGTGTCATCCCGAGTTGACAGGAGCTGTATTGTTTAATTAGCTCTTGCTTGGCCTGAGTTAAAGAAGAATCAGGTTTGCTCATGATGCTACCTCCAGCGCTAAAGAAACCAAATTGTTTTCCCAGGCTATATCTGTTACTGTCCAAAGGGCACTTGGAGATTCAGAATCCAGCACAATCAGATAGCACCACATCCAGCAACAACAATGATTTGCCCAGCTGTAGAATTTGCCAATAACGATACCGAAGTCAGTATCACTGTCAGCTAGGGGTTTCCAATAGATCCGTTCGCCAATATCAAAACAGGAAGCACGAGCATGATCCCTAAACTCTTCTGGCAGTGCTGTTGACTTTGGCAACTGCTTGAGTGTTAGAGTAACTAGGTCACTGAGGATGTCTCCTTGGTGATGTTGAAAACCATGGAAATAGGGAGCTAGCCAGCTAGGGTTGAGACTGGTAGTGAGTTGCTGAATTAGTACTGCAGCAATGGCATCAGCTTCCATGGGCTGGATCGGTAGGCGAGTATGGAAGCCAGTTTCACTGCAATGGCTGAGCTTCGCGAGTAATTCAGTGATGCCAAAGTCGGTAAGAGCTTGCTGATATCCATCGACCTGGGCTTTGGCACAGCTTTGGTTGTGTGTCTGTGGATCTTTGTTTAGATTATTTGTCATTATATAAATGGCCTTCTTGATTGCAAGAGCCAGTGGCAGACCTTGCCGGGCAAAGCTATGGGTCTGCCATCTCGCTCCCGGTTGGTTACGGCTCGTCTCGGTGGACTTGCTGTATCAACCTATTTATGATATTATGATAAGTTTAACCATTTGTCAAGTGGTTGGATAAATTTACTATAGCGCCACCCATTTAAATTATCGGTGCGCCAATGCAATAGTTTTTTGGAAACTTGGAACTAGGGTAATGGCTGGAATGCGAGCACTGCTACGACCTAGTCATTAATAGGATTAGCCAAACCTATCGCTAACCACTGAACTTATTGCTGCGCTAATGCAATAGTTTTTTGGAAACCTGGAACTGAGGTGAGTTCAAATCATGCGATCGCACTATATAGCACTACGCATTAAGCTTAGGACATTCCTAAACTCAGCAAACTTAGTCATAGCTTACTTCTGACTTCTGACTTCTAACTTCTGACTTGCGCGTAGCGCTATACAGAATTTTTTCCCTATTCCCAGATCCGCTGTTCCCTCCTCACCCAATTGAAAACACACCTAGTAATTAATACTTAAAATGTCATCCCTTGCATCTTCCCCAAAATTCTGTTAAACTAACAGTATCGTTAACGCAATGGTTAACTAGCCATGATGATTTCCACCGCACAAGCCGCCGATTTACTAGGTGTTTCCGCCACTCGCGTTCGTTACCTTCTGAGCAAAGGCAGAGTTAAAGGAGCCTATAAAGTGGGTAGAACTTGGGTGATTCCTCTGTTTGATGGCATGCCAGTAGTCACTCCCGGCACTCGCGGTCCAAAGCGGAACTGGTCAAAGCGCAGAGAGTACACTAAAGCTGTGATTCATGTTAACCAGAGGGTAATTCGCAACAATCTCAAGACCGGGGAGCGCAACCCTGTGATTACCGTTAAACGAGGCTCTAAAAACACTTATGGTCATACCGTGGAAGTCAATGGACCATGTCGAGTCATGTATCGCCCCGATGATCCCCTTAAATGTGGAGCAAGGGTGTGGATTGAGACTATCTCTGATTTTAAAGTAATTTGATCTATAAAAACATCATCACTGCTATTCTAAAGACTAATGGAAAGACCAGGGAAGTCGAAAGAGTATAGGTGATCGTATGAAACGCTTTTATTTATATTCAAGTTTGTTGGTTGCTAGCTTCTTTCTACTATTGCTTGGGGAGGAGGGATTAGCACTTATTGTCAAAACCAATCGTCGATTGTCAGGTTTTTCCGTAGATAGCCGCAACTATATTTATCTCGAAAGTGCTAGAAACCATGTCACAAAGGTTCCTACTGCCAAAATCCAAATTTTCGATGTAGCCACTAACGCTTGTGTCAAGAAGGGTTGTCTAGAAACTAACTATAACTACTCGGATTCAAATCTCACTCCTAAAGACGCTGAAGAGAGTTTACTCAGGAAAACCCAAAGAATAAGACAGAGCTTAGGACTCAATCAACTAAAAGTAGGACTAAAACTGCCAATTATTGAGCGTTCCATTCAACCCAATGGCACTGAAACCGTTAAGGTTTTGGTGGATAAAGAAAAAGACCCACTAGAGATTCGTTTAGAACAAATTTATATTCCCTCAGTTTTGTCTGGAGGAATGTCTAATATAGACCGGGCTTCAATGCAGCTAGTCATTAATTACAATTATCGCCAACTCACCCTAGGTAAACTAAACAATTACCGTGAAGCTATCAGGAAATATTCGATCAGAGAAGTTCGCTTATCCCCCAATAGACAGCACATAGTTGTACTGATCAATCTCCACCAAGCCACCTATAACGCTGACTTTCAGACAACCTTCATTCAGAGTTTTCCGATCTAAACTACTTTTGCCAATAGCCATGCATGCCTTTTGCCTTGCTGTGTAAGCATTCAGCTATCAGCTATCAGCTATCAGCTATCAGCTAATGCGCTACGCGCACGCGTGCGCGTTCAGCTTATGGGCTATGCACATGCTTATTGATGAGGAAAGCATTTGAATAAAACAGGTAAGCATTATTCTAATGCTGAGTTAAGTCGGCTGACGGCACCTCAAGTAGCGTGAGCTTTTAGCTCACGGCTGACGGCTGAATGCTTGCCTTGCTATGATGCATTTTTAATGGACAACAGCTTATACCAAGTTGCGCTCAAACGTACAACTTTCTCTTCCCCCAATCTCCCAATTTCCCCATCTCCCCATCTCCCCATCTCCCCATCTCCCAATTTCCCCATCTCCCCATCTCCCCATCTCCCCATCTCCCTATCCAACCAATCTACTATCTTTGAATGCAACTCGGTATTAGTTGTGAAGCGTGCCATCAGGCATAATTGCCCCACTCATAAAGCTATTGCTCAAATCAACATCACTCAGGTCTACGTCAGTCAGTTTAGCATCCTTAAGTTGTGCCCCATGGAGATTAGCACCACTTAGGGTTGCCTTGGTTAAGTCAGCACCAGTTAAATTTGCCCCTAACAGATAAGCACCTGTCAAATTAGCCCCTGCCAAGTTTGCCTGACTGAGGTTTGCCCCCCAAAGGTCAGCTTGACTGAGATTAGCCCCACTTAGATCAGCTTGACTTAGGTCAACTCCTCCTAAATTGGCTCCACTCAAATCTCGCCCTGACAGGGAAGCAAGAGGCACAATGCAATATGCTCCCAACTTCCTAGGGTCAAACCCTTCCGGAAATTGAGTAGTGTTGTTATAAAGCGATCGCTCAAATTTAGCATCTTCGAGATTAGCACTGCGCAGATCGGCACCAAGCAAATTGACCTTACTAAAGTTAGCTCCCCCCAGATCAGTCCCACTTAACTCTTGATCTGAAAATGATACACCGGGGGCAATTAAGTACGCTCCGTGTTGGCTGGGGTCAAACCCTTCCGGAAATCGAGTGGCTTCGTCGTAGAGTGCTCCAAGGAAATTGACTCCCTCCAGGTTAACCGAGAAAAGATCTGCCCCGAACAGGCTGACTTTACTCAAATCTGCCATACTCAAGTCAGCTCCTCTGAGGTCAGCTCCCTGAAGATTTAGCCCACACAGAGACACATCGGGAGCAATTAGATATGCGCCATGGGCTGTGGGGTCAAAATCTTCAGGAAATTTAGTCTCTTGGTTATAAATTGCTCCTTTGAGGTTAACCCCTTCGAGATTAGTGGCGGACAGATCTACTCCAAACAAGTGAACTCTGCTTAAATCTGCTCCCCTGAAATCCGCGCCACTAACTAAGCTTAACCATAAGTCCGCTCCCCGCAAATCCGCTTCCTGTAGATCGGCTTCTCGTAGATCCGCTTCCCAGAATTGAACTCCTCTTAAATTGGCTTTCCTTAAATTAGCTCTGAGCAAAGATATACCGAAAAAGTGACCCTGACTTAGGTCAACTTGGGATAAGTCTGCTTCACTTAAATCCACGCCACTGAGGTTTGACTGACTCAGGTTAGCCTTTGCTAGAGATACACCAGGAGCAATTAAATGTCCTCCTGCCTTCACTGGGTCAAAATCTTCAGGAAACCGAGTGCTTTCGTCGTAGAGTATAGCGCTCAGGGTTGCATTTAGAAGCTTAGCATCCTTCAGGTTTGCCCCCATCAGATTGGAGCGGCTCAAATTAGCTCCTGTTAGGTCAACATCCTGCAACTCAGTCCTAATTAAGCAAGCTTGATTAAGATTAGCTTGTTTGAGATCAGCACCTTTGAGGTTAGTTTTCCAGAGGTCAGCTCTGGTCAAATTCGCACCCTTTAAATTGGTATCACTGAGATCTACCCCACTCAAGTTAGCTTCCGTTAGTAAAGCCTCCGGCGCAATTAAATAAGCTCCTGCCTTGGCAGGGTCGAAATTGGGGGGAAACTTAGTGGAAAAATTGTATAGTGTAGTATCGAAGTTAGTTAAGTGTAGAATAGCATCGCTCAAGTCTGCCTCACCCAGATTAGCACCACATAAAACAGCTTGACTTAAGTTGGCTTCTCTCAAATTAGCTCCCCAGAGATCAGCGCTACTGAGATTAGTCCCAGTAAGAATTGCCTGACTGAGGTCGGCTCGCCATAAAATTACCCGTTCCAGGTTTACCTGGCTGAGGTTGACTTGACTTAAGTCAGCTCCACTAAAATCTCTTTCCCCAAGGGAATATTGTGACTGAATTTCCTCAGTATTCATATGTTGTCCAACAGTTTTAATTTAAAAATAATCAAAATTAATTATTAGATAATACCTCCGGTTCCCAATTCCAAATTACATACCCTTTATCGATATGAGTAATTACTATTTTATCGAGCTGATCAGCTACCTTAGACAAAATAGCGATAAGTTGTTCTTGAGTTTTTTCTAATCGTAAAAAACTGTAGTATTGACCATCAACGTTAATGGCTAATAAGCGTCTGCTTAAATGAGGTACGTTAATCCAGCAGATTTGGTAATCCTGACGGGATTTAATAATATGACTGGAGGATAATTCCAAATCCTGAAGGAGAGCAAGAGCAGGAACAGGGGAAGACCTCAGTTGAACTGAATTATTGTTTTGGGATTCAGGGTAAAACTTAAGTTGGTTGACATTTACAGCCATCCCTGTAGTTTGAGCTATTCTATTGCGTTTAAACTCAATAACATTATTGCTATCAACAACACCATGGGGTTGTTGAACAGCAAACGATTGAGTGTTAGGAGGAGTTAGTCCTCGATACTTGACCGAATCATCGCTCTGGGTAAGAGCTATTGCTGAAACATCTGGTTGGTATTCTGGAACATCTGGTTGCTCCTCTGGTTCGGATTCGGCTTGGTTGAGGGATTCGATCTGTTGGAGGAGTTGTCTCTTTTTTTCTCTGACTGATGCTTGGTATTTTTGCCATTGCCTTCCCACTTCAACAGTGCCAAGACCAGCTAACACACTCACTAGGATGGCAACGCCAAGATAAGGAATTGCTAAATCCTTATGGTCTTCATGGAAGATGGGTTTAAGTTCGACATTGAAAAACGGTTTAACTTCAACAACGATTGGTTTTGATTTGTTGAAAACAAACGGTAAGGTCAAACTGGAAAATATAGTGCTGGAGATAACTACAGCTGGTAGTAAGATTTTGATTAAGGGGTAATTGGTCATCTTTAACCGCTGCAAGCAAGAAATTTGGTAAAGCGATGCAGCATAGCCATTGGGGGAAACCCCCACTCGCTATTGCATCTTGAGATGGAGCTTGACTCAAGTTTTACGATGGCGATGCAGCGCGGTCAAAGGAGGCCACCCCATGAGCGACTGCATCAAGAAGTGATCTGTTAAATTGCGCTAGTCTTGCTGCTTACTGAAGAGGGCGGCTATGTTGCTAGCAAATCGCCTCAAAGCAGGTGATTAAATCGGGATATAATAATAAGTTGGTTATTATATCATTTAATACAAATTATGGTATATGGGGTCAGACCCACCATTAATTTTAGCAGCGGTCTCTTATAATATGTCAATTTAATTGACAATTTAATATATCTTAATATTTTAAGTCCAGAGCAAGAGTACTCAGCTTACGCCCTACACACACTGCTCTTGCCAGCACTGACCAGGGCATTGCTGACTATCGTTTGGGATATCAAGTAGAGTTGGGTCAGTTACCAATTACCCATGACCCATGACCAATTACCTATTACCCTTAATCATTCCACAATTGGGGAACGCTTTATTTTGCTCTAATTCTTTGCAAAACAGTAATGCCTAACAGCAAAATGATACCCCCTGTCGTGGCATAAATCACCCGAGGAGTCATCTCTTGCAGTTTCATGGCTAGCCAGTTAGACACTAAGGTAATGCCCCAAAGGATAAGGGCGACATAGCGCTGGGAGAAACCAAAGGCTAGCAAGCGGTGATGTAGGTGGTCCTTACCTGGGGTAGTTAAAGGGTTTTTACCATTGATCAACCGCCGCACAAATACCTGAGTAGTATCTAGGACTGGCAATAACAAAAATACTACTGGGGGGACTAGGGCAAATACCGTAGTCACTTTTAAAGACCCTAAAATGCTGCTGGCAGCTAGTACATAGCCGAAAAAGTACGCACCTGCATCTCCCATAATAATGTGGGAAGGATGGAAGTTATGGCGCAAAAATCCCAGAGCTGACCCCCCTAGAGCTGCCAGCAGCAACGTTGCTGCCGCACGACTGGGAAACTGAGCTGAAACCGCTAACAGGCTCATAGCAGTAATAAAGCTGACGCCTGCTGCTAAACCATCCATCCCATCCATAAGGTTAATGGCATTAGTAATACCCACAACCCATAGAACCGTAAGTAACATGGAGAGTTGGACATCAATCGGAGTCCCGAAGGTAGCTTTAATCCCGGCACCACTAGCCACTAACAACAGGGCAGCAATAATTTGAACCGACAAGCGTACATAGGCAGGCAAACCAAATTGATCATCAATAAAGCCTACCAGTACCAGAACCGAGCCCCCCAGGAGAATAGTCAGAACTTGAGCTAACACCCCTTCGATGACAATCGGTCTCAGGAGGGTAGCTAGTACCAGTGCAGCTACCACTCCGGTATAGATAGCTAAGCCTCCTGCATTGGGTAAGGGTTCTTGGTTAAGCCGTCGCGCATTGGGTTGGTCAGCCCAACCAACCTCCAGGGCAAATGAGCGTAAAGTTGGCATCAAGCATCTAGTCACTGCCCATGCCAATCCGAAAGTTAATATGACTGCCAGCCAGCCACTTCCCCTAGGGTTGGCAATTCCGAGGGACTCTAGGAAGCCGTACACATCTATCTCCCAAGTCACGTCCACACTGCAAAATTGTAATCGCTATGGATAATATTAAGCTCATCTTGTAAATAAGGTACATGGGTAGAAGCACATCAGCAGGAAAAAGCGATTAGCACTTAGGGGTTAGGAGGCTTTAGGGGTTTGGATTTTCCTCCTGAACTAACTCAATGTACTGACTATCGATCAGAAATGCTCCTCTAGAAAAGCGAACGCCCCAGTATCCTCCTGGACGTCGGTCGAGGATTACTCCCTCTTCCCCAACTTTAATCACATCAGGAGGTCGCAGCATTGGCATTGGTTCAGCAGTTTTGACGTAGCGTGGTAATTTAATTACTCTTACGCGATCGCCAACATTAAAGTCTTGAGACATTGGTCAGTCAAAAAAGGTTATGGGCTTGGAGGTTGAAGGTTATGGGGTTGAAGGTTGAAGGTTGAAGGTTATGGGCTTGGAGGTTGAAGGTTATGGGCTTGGAGGTTGAAGGTTATGGGCTTGGAGGTTGAAGGTTATGGGCTTGGAGGTTGAAGGTTATGGGCTTGGAGGTTGTTCGCCTTTGGCGTTCAGTGTAGGGTAGGTTCTTGGGTTGAATGTTGTTCTTGCCCAGGGGTCCCTTGTAGTATAGGTTGGAAGTTGTCTGGATTAACCTTAAACCTTCAACCTTCAACCTTCAACCTTCAACCTGTTAACCTTCAACCTGTTAACCTTCAACCTGTTAACCTTCAACCGGCCAACCCTAGGGTGCTTGCCAAATACGCTGGTGGTATTTTTCCAAATCTTGATAGGGATCTGGGGTATTGTGATTATGCTGGTGAGAGTGGTGGTGGTGATGGTCATGCCCGTGGTGATGGTGGTGGGAGTGTCCGTTGTCAGCACCATTATCAATCGCTGCTAACCGGAACTTACACATCTCACAATTCATCTGCACTTGCCCCAACTGAGCCTCGATTTCTCGGTCCCTGAGCACAGATAGCAGCTGAGGCTGAATTCCCATTTCTGGTAAACAGGTCAAGGGAATCTCTGGATAACGTTTCTGCTGCTGAGCTGTGATATCAACAATCTTTTTTACTAAAGCCCCGGTAAATAGGAAGTAAGGAAGTACTATAATATGCTTAGGTTGGTAGAGTCGGGCGCGACGGAAGCCTTCTTCTAAGCGAGGATGGGTAATGCCAATAAAGCAGGTTTCCACAGTTTTATAGCCACTGCCTTCCCAGAGCATGCGAGCCATTTTGTAGACATCACCATTAGCATCAGGGTCACTCGACCCACGACCAACAAATAGAAGTACTGTGTCTTTTCTTAAGGGTAAAGGTTGTTTTGTGGAAGGTTCTAGATTGGAAGCTTGACCCTTCAATTGGCTAACGGGTAACTCTGCTTGGGGTTGGTCAAGTTTGGCAAACCGTTGCCGCCATAAATCCAGAATTCCCGTAGTAATTCCAAAATGACGCCCGTAGTGAAACTTGACTTGGGGATATTTTGCCCTGGCCCGGTCTAACTCGTTAGTAACATCAAATTTATTGTGGCGAGCTGCAAACAGTAAAATCGGTAATACAGTCAGTTCTGTATAACCCTGCTGGACACAACTCTCTACTCCCTCTTGAATAGTTGGACCTGTTAGTTCCAAAAAACAAGGCACTACTGGTCGAGAATGGTTCAAGGTTTGATAGGTCTGGGCAAAATCAAGGAAAGTCTGACGCCCATCGGGGTCTCTAGTGCCGTGACCAACCATTAATAAAGGGCGTTTTAGCGGTAGGGGAGATAGGGACAATGACTCAGCGGTGACATCGATCTTCATACTTCATCCTTGATCATTCATAGGTCATACTTCTACGTCATACTTACATAGTTAACTAACTTATTAAATACTTAATTTCCTCAAGGGCATTTTACTGGTAGGGAAGGTAAGGACAATAACTCAGGGGTAGCATCGATCTTGCTCCTGAATACTTCTATTATTAATACCTCATTTCTAGTAATGGCTTAATCTCTTGATTACCGACCCTTTACCTTATTGCCTTAAGGTAGGGAAAGTATCCACGCCTTGTTGCCCCTATGCACCAATTTTCGAGAGCAATTCTAGAGAAAAAGCAGCAAGAGCCAAAGGTTAAACGCCGATTGCATTTTTACGCTAGGGGTGAGCAGATCCCTCTAGTAGCACAGGGTGTTTGGGAGGTAGACGAGGGCCGAGTCCAGCTGAGTACCCTTTCCCCAGAAGGGGAGGAGATATGGTTGGGTTGGGCAGAGTCTTCTGCATTCTTTGGTAATTGGTTTTCTGTCCTGTCAAGTTATCAGGCAATCGCCCTAACTGATGTCCGTCTCAAATGGTATTCTTTAGCTGAAATCAACAATTCTCCCTATATAGCCCAGACCATTTTACCCCAACTAGTGCGTCGGATGCGACAGACAGAGATCCTGTTAGCAATCTCGGGTCAGCGCCGGGTTGAGGTACGCCTACAACATTTACTATTGCTATTAAAACGGGAAGTTGGTGAGCCAGTACCAGAAGGGATTCGGATTGGCATGCGTCTTACTCATCAGGATTTAGCCAATGCAATTGGAACGACGCGGGTTACAGTTACCCGACTGCTCACCAAGTTCAAGAATGAGGGAGCCATTACTGTTGATAGCGTTCGCCACATTATCCTAAAGCACGACAGCTTTACAAATGTGGCAGATTGGTGATAGGATTCTCAGACTAACAGATATCTTGGGCTGAAACCAGAAAAGCGCGCCATAAAGTAAGTTAGCTATTCGGCTTATATTTTAGTTGCAGCCCCGATTAATTCCTCAAACCTACTCCCTAGGGGAGAGCGTCAATGTGCGCTAGTTCAGCCCATCTATCTGGAATGCTGATTCGTTGTGTTCTTCAGGAGTAAGAGGCCTGTCTCTCGAAGCGATTTCAATTCCACCACCAAACGGTCAACGACCAGCACGATTGGTCGTAGCGTTACACGGTTGGGGTGCTAATGCTCAAGCTGTGGCATCTCTAGTGCCATCGTTAAACTTGCCCAACACCCAATTTTTAATTCCCGATGCTCCTTTTAGCCACCCTCAGGTAACTGGTGGCAGAATGTGGTACGACTTGGCAAGAGACGACTATCGGGGATTAGAAGAAAGCGAAGAGCGCTTGACCTACTGGCTCAATTCTCTCCAAGGTTTTACAGGTATTCCCCTGTCCTCCACAATTTTGTGTGGCTTTTCTCAAGGTGGGGCAATGGCTCTAGATGTAGGGTTGACCTTACCCCTGGCAGGTTTAGCCTCCTTGAGTGGCTATATGCATCAAACCCCTCAAAAGGTTGATTCATCGTTGCCGTCCATTTTAATTGTGCATGGTAGACAAGATACAGTTGTTCCTTTAAGTGCTGCTCACCGGTTACGAGATTATTTACTCAACTTGGGAGCAGCAGTGCAGTACAGAGAATTAGATATGGGTCATGAGATTTCATTAGAGCTTTTAGAATTGCTCCGGGAATTTATTTTATTCAATAGATAGTCAAAAGAGATGGTCAATATCCTAACTTCTCTGGAATCCCTTTAAAATAGAAATAAAATTATTCCCTCCTTGGTCTGATCAGTAATTCAGAGGCACAATAGTAGTGCTCAAACCATAACTACTGAGTAATTTAAGAACCCGATCAATATTTTCGAGGGTTGTGAACAATCCGGCTTGCATCACAGTTCTTCCTTCAAAGGAGGTCAGAAAAGAATCGGGAATTAGCGATCGCATTAAATCTTGTTGCTGCTCACTCTCAGCATTTACCAAAATCCGGTAACCCTGACTGGGTAGAGCTGAAGTAGGATTATTCCCTTGAGGTCCCCTTTGTTCCGAGTTTGATTGGGTACTTGTAGAAAACACTGGAATTGAGCTACCTGAATTAGAGCTAGCACTAGTATTTCGATTACTAGTATTTTGATTAACCGGTGTACTGATCTGACTAGACATTGACACCATAACGTCCAGGTCCTCAGTCGAGGGTTCTTCTGGTGTCGGTTTTGACCTGTCACTTGACGCATCAATCACTTCCTGTGACGGTGAAGCCGGAGTAAAACTGCTAGAATCCTCTCCTGGTTTCGGTGGAGATGTTGGTTGCTCAAAAGAGGACTGCTCCTGGTTTTGAATAACTTTCAGAGTCAGGGGTGTCAGGGGTTCAGAATGTGAACGTTGAGTGCTAGCATCAGAAGGCTGTTGAGTTTGAGAGGTTTCCTGACTTTCAGTTTGAGACCTTGCTGCTGGTCTAGAAGATTCAGTACTTGCAGAATTATTTAGTCCTGCGTCTTTGCCGATGTTATCAGTCGAGGTAGATGGCTGAGGCTCCAAACTTGATGGAACAGGAAATGAAGCTGCTGAGACCTCAGCAGATGTCGATTCCTTTGTCGGTTCCTTCTCGGCAGGCGGTTGGGATGGGACGACTTGGCTGGGGGTGGTGGGATTCTCCTGAGAATTAGGCGTAGTCTTCTGTGAGTGATTAGAGTTTTCTGCCATGACAACGGCTTGGTTGTCAGAAGCATCAGGTGTACTAGCTGGTTTACTAACAGCTGGTTTACTAACAGCTGGTGTTTCAACCTCCGACTCTTGAATGATATCCTTTTCAGTCTCCCCTGAATTAACCTCACTGTTAGTTTCCTCTTCTAGCTGATTACCAAAAGCAATCAGAGTAGGCTCAGACTCCTGATTGTTAATGTCAAACCGCCTATTACCTCGAAATATATTGTTTGATTTATTGTTTAATGTATTGTTTGTTGATTCTGTTGAATTTCCCCAATCCGGATTAGCTCCGACCTTGAGGACTAATCCATCCAGTTGGGAATTTTCAATGACGTTATTCTGGAAAAATGGTTGAGCATTGGTTTCAACCACTACCCCATTTTTATTGCCAGTGATGCGATTATTAACGATATGGGGTGCAACGTTTTCGGCAATCAGAATTCCTAAGTCATTATTTTCAAATACATTGTCATCCACTTGAGTGTTTGAGGTTCCGTAAATGCTGAGCCCATTTCCTTTATTCTTGTAGAAGTAGTTACTGCGAATTGTTGGTGTACTATTTCCCTCCACAGCAATCCCGCTTTTGCTATTCCCAGTTAAGGTATTGTCTTCCACTAAAACCGAACCGACTTCCAGCCACAAACCATAACCTTCTGGATTAGTATTGTTAAGGGTTACGCCAGAAATAATCGTTTGGTCAGCACCTACGATTAGGACATCGTGACTAGCAGCCGTGGCACTAACAAAGGTACCACCGCCGCGAATCACCACATCGTGACCTCTAGTGCGGGGGTTGCCCTGTAGCTTGATACCGGGTTTCAGAAGTAGGGGGAAGGTTTCACCCATTTCACTGCTGTAGATACCCCTAGAGAGTACAATCACAGTATTGGTCTGGGCAGCTTGTAGCGCCTGAGTGATAGTTTTCAACGGTGAATCCTGGGTGCCATCACCACTACTGTCGTTTCCGGTAACTGGGTTTACAAACAAAAATTTGCTTTCTATGGTATAATCCATTTTGATTCCCCGATCATCCTGAGTTGATTGGGCTAAAGCTGTGGTTCCTCCTAATCCTAGTGGCACCATTTTTGAAGGGATAACTTGGCTGAAGATGCTAAAGGTTAATCCCAGCAAAATCGTTGTTACTGGTAACCCAAGATCAAAGGGTCTAGGCTGATGTTGGTGATGTTGGTGATGGCAGTGGGAATGATTGGCCTTGGGCCACGCTACGGGATTGGCCTTGGGCCACGCTAAGCGAAGGTAAATAGTTAATTCTATAGTGTTAATTATGATCAAACTCATGGCTGTTCTCCTTTAGTCCAATGTTCATGGAATTTGACATAAAAGTTGAGTTGAATGTCAAGCTTGATCGTATCCATAAACTAGGATAGTTGTAATCTATTTGTAATCATTTATCACTTGAAATGTGTCCGTTGCTAAAGGTTACTGACCACAGAAACAAGCTTTCCATCCACTGTTAGGATAGATAATAATGGAGA
>NZ_JAAHFV010000138.1:0-15174 GCF_010672755.1 Moorena sp. SIO1F2 | reverse complement strand
AATTGTAGCGCTCTTAGTTAATTCCCTGGTAATTTCTGGTTAATCCAGAATTTCCTAGCTAAGATGCAGGTAATGGACATTAGTCCGCTGGTTGTAATGGTCACGACACCTACGAATCACCGCCAGTTCGTAGCCCTGTCCCTAGTAGTTAATGTCCCTAGTAGTTAAGGTGAGGGAAACATGTGCTGCTAGCCCAACCACCCTTTACAACATTGTCTTGATGCAGTCGCTCATGGGGGAAACCCCCGCAGGTCGGCGCTGCATCGCTGCCGTTCCCGGAAGCGGGACGAAGTCCGGCAAACCTTACCCCTGATAGGAGTTGCACAAAACCTAAGCAACTAAGTCGGCTTGTCAACGAAATTACTAGTTATTAAGCCTCCTATCGTTAACAATTTTGCTAAGCGCGGTTGGTGACTACTACCCATCCTATCAGCAAAATAAAAATAGACATAATCAAGTTATAAAAGCGAAAGACAGATGAGCGAATTACAAGAGAAAATAGACCAAGAGCGTGAACAAGCTAGAGCCGTTTGTGATACTGAAGGGGCGTCTTCAGCAGAATGTGCAGTAGCTTGGGATAACGTAGAAGAACTACAAGCAGAGGCTTCCCATCAGCGGCAAAATACCGAGCCCAAAAACTCCCTTGAGCAGTACTGTGATGATAATCCTGACGCAGCTGAGTGCCGGGTATATGACGACTAGACTCTAGGATTGTTCTGCCAAATACTCTGCATAAGGGTAGCAGGAGGGAATCCCCCGGTGCGCTTTTCGTTGGCGAATTTAATTCGCCACGGGTGTCACCGCTATTATGGTTTCCTCCTGCTACCCTTTTTGGTGGCGTTACTGGCCTGATGCTTTCCTTGGCTTTGTTTCTAGATTTCCAGTATGGGCATTGGTGAAATAACATAGATCAAGGTCATTTCGGCAACAAGCAATGCAAGATGAAATTATTCAATTACTGGTTTGGATGGACTACCGTTTGGCAGTTCTGTTCACAGTATTTATCCCCTTGATGCTGCTAATTTGGGCATTTTTCCAGAAAGCAGATGCGATGGTACGGCTGTTGATTATCTATTGGCGTGTTTCCAGTCTCCTAGCGATTACAGTTTACTTGTTGATTGTCGGTTGGCCGATTGCTTATGTGTCTGCTTTGAGCTCCCGTATTCTAATCCCGATCTCCCTGTGGTTTTGGATTGACTTGAATGAGGAGATTGATGATAGACCAGCTACTCCCTTGAAGCTAGCACTGACATCTTGGCGTTGGGCAATGACTATTTACTGTACTCTGGGGACAATTGCCAGTATTCCATTTCTACGTTGTGCCTTTGTCCCAGGAGCAATCACATCTGGATTTTGTCAGGTGTTGAGGCAGCCGCCTTTGTTATTCAAACAGTATTTCCATGCTGGTTATACCCCTGGATTTTTGGGTTTTATGGGAATGGTGGGATTATTCTTTTATGTCCTTTACTTAAGCTATTTCGTTCTGTTTCGACTCGGCAAACAAGGACGATCAGCTATTGAACCATGAAATGGGTTATGGCTTTGGATTTTGTAGGGCAGTAGCATCTTCTTTGAGACTCCCCACGGCGCTTATGCCGGGGGAGTCTTGGTTCAAAGGAGGTAAGCCTATGGGCGCTCGCGCACGCTGCGCGAACAGCACTCAGGGGTCAGCCGTCAGCCGTCAGCCATTCCCGTAGCGTGCCGGTAGCGCATAGCCTGATAGCTGAATACTTACCAAAATAAAGATTGATTAACGGATTCGGAATTCTACTTAACCTACAGGTAAATCGCGCTAATCAGATTTTATGGTCACCACCAGTACGATAAAGCTAAACCGTTTATCATATCCTGCTAATAGGCAACGCCACAACTAAAAACTAACAACTGACAACTCACAGATGATGGATTCCATTGGTAGGCGTCTAGAACAATACACCATCAAACGCCCAAAAGAAGTATTGATCGTTACCGCACAGATCGCTGGTGAACAGGATCAAATTGCTATTTTTAAAGGTTTTTCCAGTTCTTTAATGCGCCCGACATCCTTTGACCCAGATGTAGCGGTCTTACCACCACAGGCAAAGATCATTAGCATAGATCGAGTGGCTGCTCCCTATAATCCACAGTCTCCTCGTTATCTTCAGCAAGGACTGAGTTTGGAAACTATGGAAAAGTTGTTTGAGAATGCTGGTGTTTAATTCAGTATCTTTGCCAGGTGGTGGCTGCTAAGTTCCGAGGGAGGAACGTAAATTTTGGTAAAGTTTTGCCCGAAGGCCCTTGGGAGCTAAGTGTATTTGGATTTAGTTAGTTAATTTTGATAAAGTCTTGCCAGAAGCCTAACAGGGGTAAATCTAGTTTGATCTAGTTAGTCAATGGTTGAGTAAATCTTTGATAAACTCTGGCCAAAGCGCTCACAGGGCTATATGTACTTGGATCATAATCTGAATGTACTTGGATCATAATCTGATCACAAGCATGTATGGGATCACAACTATGGGTTGGATGTATTGATGAATATCTACCAAAGCAAAATAAAGTGTTATTCTCCACAGTGAGTGTGTAATGTGAGGAAATTGAAATTATGGTTACATCCCCTGTCCGTATCCAGGGATGGAATAGTGCTGAGTTCTCATCCAAGAATCAGCCAATGAACTGCCCCAATGTCAGGTTACCTTGGCAACCCCTAACTCTACCGACAACCCCATTATTCGGCACCGATGGCATTCGGGGACGAGCAGGAACATTGCTCAGTGAAGATTTGGCTTTACAAGTGGGTTTCTGGGCTGGTCTGGTGTTACAGGAATACTCAGCTGTACCAGGACCGGTGATTTTGGGGCAGGATTCGCGCAACTCTAGTGATATGTTGGCAACAGCCTTAGCTAAGGGGCTGACTACAGCAGGTCTAGAGGTTTGGCACCTGGGATTATGTCCCACTCCCGGTGTTGCCTACCTGTGCAGTGCTACAAGTGCCATCGGGGGTGTGATGATTTCCGCTAGTCATAATCCTCCAGAAGACAATGGGATTAAGTTTTTTAGCGGGAAAGGCACTAAGCTATCTCAGGAGCTGCAAAAGCATATAGAAGCTGGATTGAGGGGTTTTACTGATCAGGGTGTAGTGAGTAAAACCCAAGGGAAGTATCACTATCGCCCAGGGTTGGTCACCGATTATGCCGCAGCACTTCATTGTCCTCTGAAAGGAGTGACGAATTTACAAGGGATGAAGATTGTGCTGGATTTGGCTTGGGGGGCAGCAGTGCGACTCTCAGGACAAGTGTTTGAGCAGTTGGGGGCACAAGTGATCTGTTTGCATGACCAGGCAGATGGCGATCGCATTAATGTCAATTGTGGCTCGACTCACCTCGAACCCCTCAAAGCTGCGGTAAAAGAATACCAAGCAGATCTTGGGTTTGCGTTTGATGGTGATGCAGACCGATTGATGGCAGTAGATGCCCACGGTCGGGAGATCAATGGAGATTATATCCTCTATTTTTGGGGTCAAACCTTACGTGCTGCCCAAAAGCTACCAGAAGACCTAATGGTCGCAACGGTAATGGCAAATTTAGGATTTGAACGAGCCTGGAAGCAGTTGGGGGGTAAATTCCTACGGACAGCGGTCGGAGATCAGCATGTCCAAGCTAAAATGCTCCAAACTGGAGCTATGCTAGGGGGTGAGCAATCGGGACATATCATCTGTCACCATTATGGTCTGACTGGGGATGGCATGTTAACTGCTTTACATATAGCTTCTTTGGTGCATGAATCTGGGATGACCTTAGGGCAGTTAGTAGACCAAAGTTTCCAGACTTATCCCCAACTGCTGCGTAATGTCAGGGTAGAAGACCGAGAACGCCGACGTGGATGGCAAGAGTGTGAGGCGATCACGAATGCGATCGCAAAAGGGGAAGCAGCCATGGGAGACCAAGGTCGAATTCTGGTTCGTGCTTCTGGTACTGAACCCGTGATCCGGGTGATGGTCGAAGCGGCCAATTCTAAACTTGCTCACCACTGGACATCAGAGTTAGTTAATGTCGTTGAGCGATATTTAGCTAACTGATTGATCAAAATGTTTCCAGCAACTATTCTGAGCCGTTGCATAGTTAACTTGTATCTTTGTTAACTTAGATCGGTTCAGTGATCGGGTTGTGTTGACGGTTGACGGTTGACGGTTGACGGTTTATGGTTGACGGTAAATCATCAACCCTGATCTGAGTCTCTCTTGAGGAGAACTCCTTGCCCATCTACGGTCAAAAACCAGATCGGTGGAAAGGGTCAGGAAAAAAGGTTAAAAACCCTGAACTTAATACTTAATAGGGGTGCATAGGAAACTATTGGCAGTATTTTGGTTAGCTTATAGCTGACGAAATGCTTGATTCTTTGCAAGGTTCCAATAACGCCATGGCAACCTCACCCTAACATTAAAACTCCCGTTACTTTGGCTCAATTAGTCAAATTAATGGGAGTTTTTTACCTTGTTTTTCTATCAAGATAGGTTAATCATGCTAGTTTTCGTAATTCCACTCAAGAGTCGAAATGTTTCCAAGTCTTGGGAACATGTATCTAAATTATTTGAACGGTGTATAAAATCAGTATGTAATCAAACATCATCGGAATTTAGAGTAATTGTTGTTTGTAATGAAAAGCCACAGATTACATTCAGTCATCCCCATATCATTTATCTTGAGGTTGATTATCCTACTCCCAAAGAGCAAACCCAGAGGCTTAGAGGAAATACAGATAAAGGACGTAAGCTTTTAACAGGATCAACCTATGCTCGTCGATTTGACCCAACTCATGTTATGAATGTCGATGCCGATGATTGTGTTAGCAAACAGTTAGCGGAATTTGTTAGGAAAAATCCTCAGGACAATGGCTGGTTTATTAATAGAGGTTATAAGTATCGAGATGGAGAAGATTGTTTGTATTTAAAACGAAAACAATTCTATAGAATGTCGGGTACAGCGAATATTATTAGATGGGATTTACTAGAGTTACCTGAGAAACCTGAATACAATCGGGGTTATGGCTACTACAAGTTTTATATTGATCATGGGAAAGTTAAAAGTATTCTAGCCAACAAGGGAACCCCTCTAAAACCATTACCCTTTTCTGGTAGTGTTTATATCCTTGGTACTGGTGAGAATATATCAGCAAATGAAGACAGATTATCCTTTAACATCTTCAATCGAAAGGCGTTGAGCAAATCAATTTGTGATGAATTTGGCTTGTACAAGCTGGCTTAATCGTCTTAGAAGCACCAATTTCAACTTGATCATGCCAAATTAAGAAATAATAACATCGATAGACAATGGGATGGTTCTGCCATGGTCAAAGGTCGGTCAAAATCTAAGTCATCAAAGAAAGGGAAAACGCCATCTGAGACCACAACCTTAAATCTGAAGCAACAGTTAGCTCAAAAACGCCGAGCGCAACGGGCGCGTAAAGAAGTCATCCAAATTATTACTATGACAGCAGCTTTTGGAGCGATTATCGGGGTGTTGCTGGCTCTGGTGGTTGATCCTAAAGCTGGTGCAGCTGCAGTAGCTGGTCTGCCTTGTCTGGTTCTGTCCTATAAATATCCTCGCAAAGCACTTTGGGCATTCATGATCTATATGCCTTTTAGTGGCACAATCATTTACTCCATTGGCAATAGTCCACTGCTTCAGCTGGCTAAAGATGGTATCTATATCCCTGCTTTGATTGGTCTATTACAGCAGTGTAAGCAGGAAAGAAAACCGATCATCGTAGCCAAATCCCTAATGCTACCCTTAGGCATTGTGTGCGCATCAAGTTTGCTGACACTTTTGTTTGCTAATGGCTCCCAGCAACTACTTCCCCCTTGTTCAGATCTACCAGGGATGCGTAGAGGTATAACCTGCGAAGATGGACAGCCGATACTGATGGGAATTTTGGGTTTGAAAGTTTTTTTGGGATACATTCCCTTAATCTTTTGTGCCTACTACCTGATACGTAGCAAGAAAGAATTACTATTCCTCTCAAGGATGTTCACAGTTCTGGCTATTATTTGCTGTAGCCTTGCCTTTATTCAGTACATGATGCTCAAAACTGGTAGATGCGCTGGAACCCAATTCAGACACGGGGCTGCCTTATTCAAAGCTTCCCTAGATGCTAGATGTTTTGTGGGTGGGTCTTTATTGTATAGTCCTCAAGTGGGACAAATCCGCTTACCGGGAACCTTTGTTGCCCCTTGGCAGTGGGGCTGGTTCCTGATTTCTAATGCCTTTTTTAGCTTTGCTACTGCTTTCAGCGACCCCTCAGCTCGTTGGCGAAGTGTTGGTTTAGGTGCCATGGCATCGGTTTTTGTTCTGGCAGTAGTCTCTGGTCAGCGGATTGCTCTGGCTTTGGTGCCAACCGTAACTTTAATCTTGCTGGTTTTAACGGGTCAAGTCACTAACCTTAAACGATTTTTACCTATTTTGGGGGGATTAGGACTTTTATTGGGAATTGCTGCAACTGCTTTTCCTGAAGTAGTTCAGGAACGGATAGATAGTTTGATCGGTCGTTGGCAAGCTGCACCAGCGGATGATTTTATCCTTAATCAATTTGCTTTTACCTGGCATAGACTCAGAGGCTCATTAATTGGTCTGGGATTAGGACGAGCGACTAACTCTGCTCGTGTTTTCGGTAAAACCAGTTTGGTAGAAACTTGGTTTCCCAAAGTGATGCATGAAGTTGGTCCGCTGGGGCTGCTGACTTTTCTAGTATTTGTAACTGCGATTACTGTACTTACCTTCAAGGCTTACCGCTCAGTGAAAAACAAGGATTTGCGGAGTATCGGTGCCAGCTATTGGGTACTTATTTTGTTTATTAGCTACCAAACCTATTACTATCCCTTGGATGTAGATCCAGTGGCAGTCTATTATTGGTTGATTACTGGTGTTGTGCTCAAGTTGCCCGAAATCAATCGCCAAGAACAAGAGGAACTAGAGAAACTAGAGGCAGCACAGGCAAACGAGCCTCAACCTAAAAAGAAACGAGGTATGAAGGCATCGAAAAAGGGAAAAGGAAAACGGCAAAAGGGCAAAGGCAAACGACAAACGGTTTTTTCAACAGGTCTGCACGGATAACTGTTCCCTGTACTATGCTGGTATTGGTTTTACCTTTTAGCTTAAGAATTCTCGAACTTTCCATAAAACCACGGATGTCTAAGGATAGCATGTCACTTAAACTGTTATCGATTGTCGGCATTATCAGCAGTTAAATGCTTAAGGACAAAGTACTAAAAACAACGACAATGATTTCTGTAATTATCCCTACTTACGGACGGGAAGACCCTTTGCGGGATACCTTGGAAGATGTCCTGAAGCAAGACTACCCTGCTTTTGAAGTACTGGTTGTCGATCAAACTCGAACCCACAAACCAGAGATTCAATCTTATTTAGAGCAGCTGGCTAATGCTGGTAAGATTCGCTGGTTCCGGGTTGATTGGGCGAGTTTACCTGGGGCAAGAAATTATGGGGTAAGGCGGGCATCCGGGGACATTATTGTGTTTATCGATGATGATATCAAGATGCCACCGGGGTATTTAACTGCTCATGCTCGTAACTATGAACAATCCCCAGAGATTGGGGCAGTGGCAGGACGAGTATTTGACCGGATGAAGCTAGCGGAGAAAGGAGCAGCAGCAGATTCCCCCACTCCCTCTTACACTATTGAGGACTTGCCTAAGGAGGCGATGGACCCTGGGATTGCATGGTATTACATAGACTTAGTCCATACCGTTAAGCCCCAACGGGTTATCTCAGCCCGAGGCTGCAATATGTCTTTCCGCCGGGAGATTTTTACGAAGTATGGGCTGCACTTTGATGAACAGTTCCGGGGGAGTGCGGTTCGTGAGGAGTCGGATTTTTGTTTGCGATTTCGCCGTACTGGTTATCAAATTTGGTATGACCCAGATGCTTATTTAGTCCATTTAGGGGAAGAAACTGGGGGGTGTCATGATATTAGTACGCGATCGCTTGAGTATCAGTTGACCTTTTATCACAACCATTTCTTGATGGGGATGAAAAATCTTACCCTTAGTGAACAGCTACGGCTGTTTGGTCGTCTATTTGATTGCCACGTCTTAGGAAATCCTCCTTGTAATAAAAGTGGTTCCCCGATCAAAATTATTAGCCGTGCTGGTTTCTACATGTTGGGTTTTTTAAAAGCACTTGGTACACGCATCAAATCTATCTGGGATGATGGTCAAATTTATACTCGGCTAGACCGTTAACTGTCAAAAAATTACCCATGAAAATCTTAGTTGCTAGCCACTCCTATATTGTTGACCTTAACTGCGAGAAGTTACGAACACTCGCTCACTTAGAACCTAACATTGAGGTAACTGTGGTGGTTCCCCGGCGCTGGCGTCCTGGTGGTGTCCAAAATCGCATCATTGAAACCCAACCCCGTGAGGAAGGTTCATTTCGGGTGGTACCAGTGTCTAACTTTAGTGAAAATAATCAGGGGCTGCTGACATTTGGGCTAGATATTATCCCTTTATTGAAACAGTTTCGCCCCAATATTATTCAAGTGGAACAGGGAGCTAAGGCATTAGGTTATGCTCAATTTATTACCCTGAATAAGCTATTGGGACTGAAGGCGAAAAACCTATTTTTTACTTGGTGGAATCTGCCCTACCAGGTAAAATTTCCGGTGTCTGTGTTGGAAGGGTATAATCTGCGCCATACCGATGGATTGATTTGTGGGAATCAGGATGGGGTAGAAATCCTGCGACAACATGGTTATAACGGACCAGCTAAAGTAATGCCCCAATTGGGGGTAGATGAAAGCCTGTTTCGTCCCCAACCTCAGCCAGAGTTAAAACAGCAGTTGGGAATTCAACCCAATGACTTTGTGGTGGGATTTGTGGGACGGTTTGTAGAGGAGAAGGGATTACTGACTTTAGGTAAAGCCCTAGCTGGGTTATCTGGGATGCAGTGGAAGTGGCTGCTGCTAGGGCGTGGTCCCCTCAAGCCGATATTGATGGAAAAGGCGGCAGAGTGGGGAATTAAAGACCAACTGATTTGGCTTGAGAGTGTTCCCCATGACGAGGTACCTCGTTATATTAATGTGATGAATACTCTGGTGCTACCATCAGAGACTAATTATAAGTTTAAAACCTTAACTAGTGTAGGTTGGAAGGAACAGTTTGGTCATGTGCTGATTGAGGCGATGGCATCTAAAGTACCAGTAATTGGTTCGGATTCTGGAGAAATTCCCTATGTGATTGGGGATGCTGGGTTGGTGTTTCCTGAAAAGGATGAGTCGGAGTTACGACATTGTTTACAGCAGCTAATCAAGCAACCAGATTTGGCTGAGAAATTAGGAGATTTGGGTTATGCACGGGCAATGGAGCAGTATACGAATAAGGCGTTAGCTAAACAGCTGTTGAATTTTTATGAGGAATTAAGAATTAAGAATTAAGAATTAAGAATTAAGAATTAAGAATTGGGAATTCACCATTTTAGTATTAATAATTATCCATTCTCTATTATCTATTCTCCATTCTCCATTCTCCATTCTCCATTCTCCATTCTCCATTCTTCATTCTTCATTCTTCATTCTCCATTCTTCGCTACCACCTCTATGGACTGTTTTCACCCATTTCAACCGTTTAGGACGCACAGACATCCGAGCGGTTGTAGCGGCCATCACCACCATCCAGTGCAATAGATAAAGATTTCCCCTCAAGGTCTGCAATAGAGGAACCAACAGGTTAGAAACACCTAATCGTCGATTTTGATTGGTGCGGCGCAGCCCAACAAACATCCCAATCACTGATACGGTGACAGTTAGCCCAGTAATGGGGCTAAAAATAGGTAGACGGTTACGGGCAATAGCCATCAAACAGTCTGGTACAGCAGCAGTGGGCAAAAAGTACTGGATGATCAAGTAGGTAAATAAATCTAGAGTTTTCCGCAAACCTAGGCGGTTACTTACAATTAAACGCCAGTAATCTAGATAGCGCTGGTACCCTCCTTCTGCCCAACGGTTCCGTTGATGCCAGAGTGCGATCGCACTGGTGACTCCTTCTTCTTCTACTGGCGGGTAATTGAGAAAGCCAATATCCCACTGATCCAGGTGTAGGCGAATGGTTAAATCTAAGTCGTCGGTGATGGTTTCTTCATTCCAGGCACCGCAACGCTGTAGTGCGCAACGTCGGACAAACTGACCATTGCCCCGCAATTCAGCAATCCCACCAACTGCAATACGTTGCTGTTGGAAATAGCTGTCGAGAGCCATTTCTGCCATTTGCCCTCGTGTCCAGAAATTCAGTGGTGCATTTGCGATCGCTTTTCTGACCTGCACTGCTCCCACTCGCGGGTTATTAAATAAGGGCAACACCCGCCTTAGCATATCTTTGGGAACTTTAGCATCTGCATCAAATACTGCTACAATCTCGCCTTTCGTTAAACCAAGTACCTGATTGAGTGCTCCTGATTTCCCTCCCCCGGCATTAGCACTCCGGTGCAGTACCTTCAACTGGTCGTATGTTGCTGCTAACTTATCTAAGATTTCTGGTGTTTGGTCAGTACTGTGATCGTCAATTACCCACAGTTCATACTGATTTTTCGGGTAGTCTAATTGACATAGAGACTTAACTAAATTACTGATGACACTTTCTTCATTTTTTGCTGCTACTACCAGAGACACAAAGGGAAAATCGTCTTTCTCCTCATCTAAAAAGGGTTGAGGGGTTTTTAACGGTCGAGCCAGCAAGAACCGTAGGCAATGAATTCCTAATATCGTTGTTAAGCCCAAGCTCACCCAGATCCCCCAAGACACCAAATGCAGTGCTATGGTTATGCACCACACTATGGTTAACACTAAAGCTGCTTTGCGTCGGCGTCCTTCTAGTCCATGAAAAAATAAGCTAGTTTCAAACTCTTCCTCTGACAAGTTAGACAGCATAGAGCCAAGTTGGTTCAGCTCTTGGCTTGGCGCTTTTTCTGACCACGAATTCTCCGACATAAGCTATTTACTGCAACTACCAACGAAGGCCACTGATGCCTTATTCTATCCGAAATTGTTACAAAATTGTTAAATTCTCTCAAGGAAAGTATACTTTAGGACATAATATATCATCTCCGGTGTCAAGGGAACAGGCAACATAAACATCTGTTAACCTTTACTTCGACTGCTATAATTCTCATTCCACCTGAAGCGAGTCTGTTCAGGAAGTTTTGAGGCTTAGGGCAAGGTGTTATCTTAATGGTTAAGGGTGCCTAAAGCCAATAGCCTAATCCCCATCATTTATAACAGCCAGAGTTCCCGCTAGAAAACTCTGGCGACAGGCATGACGCTGAATCTTACCACTAGAGGTCTTGGGAATAGTACCTGGTTTGAGCAACAGAGCAGTATGAACCTGCAAATCGTGATGTTGTAAGACTGCTCGTCGGATTAACCGGATTAACTCCTTGGTATCAAGGGCATGGTCTTTCGCGCCATTGCCAGGATCAGAAGTAGCTAGCCGAGTAGATTTCCAATAGCTACGTTCTACCTCAGCAATCACTACTAACTGTTCTTCACCAGCAATATTCACGGAAAATCCTGCCGAACACGTGGGTCTGAGCAAGGAGTGGGTGTTTTCTACGGTCCATTCAATATCTTGGGGATAGTGGTTACGACCATTGATAATGATCAGATCCTTCAGACGACCAGTAATAAATAATTCACCATCGAGCATGAATCCCAAGTCACCGGTGCGTAGAAATGGCTTTTTCCCCATCGGTGCTAGGGTTACGCCAAAGTTGTGTTTTGTTGTTGCCGGTTGATTCCAGTAACCTTGGGCAATGCTTGGTCCTGATACCCAAATTTCTCCCACTTGTCCTGGTTCACATGGGGTCAAGGTTTCAGGATGGACAATTACAATCTGCTGGTCTGGCAGGCTTTGACCACAGCCTACCAGAGTAAGGGTACCTTCAAGATCAAGACTAGCTGGGACAACCTGATTTTGCTCCAGTGCTGCCCCCTCAACTGTTTTTAAGACAATTGGGGCACTTTTGATACCACCAGAAACCATTAAGGTGGCTTCAGCCATGCCATAGCAAGGGTAGAATGCTTCTCGGCGGAAGCCACAGGACTCAAACTTTGTGGCAAACCGCTCTAAAATGGCCGAGTTAATGGGCTCAGCTCCGTTAAAGGCAATGTCCCAACTACTCAAATCCAAGTTTGTTAGTTGTTCCGGCTTGATTTTGCGATCGCATAAGTCGTAACCAAAGTTTGGTCCTCCACTGCTGGTGGCTCGATAGTTGGAAATTGCTTTTAACCAGCGGATCGGACTTTGCAAAAACATCAAGGGGGACATGAGAGTAGCTGGAAAACCGCCGTATAGAGGTTGGAGTATGCCACCAATCAGACCCATGTCATGGTACATCGGCAACCAACTCACCACACTGCTCTGGTCGGTGTGCTCAAAATACTGATAGATAGCAGCTGAATTATGGACTAGATTGCTGTGGCTAATCATTACTCCCTTCGGGGCAGCGGTTGAACCAGAGGTGTATTGGAGAAAAGCTAGGGTGCTACCATCTATAGCTGCTTGCTGCCATGATTGAGCTAAGTTGCCGTTGATGTTTTCTGTGGCTAGCCAGTGCAGTGTCTTCAGTTCTGGAGCTTGAGTAAACCGTCGCTCTAAATTAGACAGGATTGCTTGGGTAGTTAGGGCTACCCTTGCCAGGGAATCCTTGACAATTGCCTGAACACGGACAAGGGAGCGGTTTGGTCTAGGAGGATAAGCGGGGACAGCTACAACCCCAGCGTACAGACACCCGAAAAATGCACAAATATAGTCTAGACCAGGAGGATACAGTAGTAGGGCAGTTTCTCCTGGGGAATATATTGATTGCAGGTGGAACGCGATCGCTTGGGCTTGTTGCTCCAACTGTTGGTAAGTCAGAGTGACCTGTTCGGTTTCTCCATCCACCAAAAAGGTATATGCGATCGCATCTGGCTGGTTAACTGCTCTGTAGCGCAGGATATCAACTAATGTGGCTGCTTGGAGAATAGTTTGTGACACCTTTTACCCCTGCACTCAACAACTTACACAAAAAAACTTACACAAAACATTTAAAATCATTACTTTAGCCTAATTCCGACATAACCAACTATGCTCCAATTTATGATTTTTAGGTTAGGAGCTTCGAGTAATAATAATTGATTTTACTGGAATTAATTTTTAACATACATTTGGTAAATAATACATCAATTATTAACACTCATTACCCTTCCCAAACTTCCGACATTATTACCGAAATTACCTATTTCATAGTTAGACTAATTTGCTGCACCGAGGCCATCCAAACAACTGTAGTTTGTTAAATAAATTGGGTAACAAAGCAAAGACGTATTTGAATATTTTAAAGCTAAAATGCTCATCATAAGTTCCCACCCATTCTTTGTTTTTCTCAATCCAGCTGGCGATTGTCTTAGCCACTTTTTCAGCAGGAGGAGCAGAATTGACTCGGTTGGCTCGGATTTTATAACCTTTTTGATTGAGACGGTTCACTGGTGCCCAAGCCAAGGGACCGCTGATCACACCAGGACGGTAAAGCCTCATGCGAATTTGATGATTGCTAGCGTGGTAAACGATTGGTCCAACACCTGACCAGTAATAGTGCAGAGCAATTTTACCAGAATGATAGACTGGACCAAAACAAGAAGGGCTACCATCTGCAATCGAACCAATAGCAACCACATCCAGGGGTCGCTCGCGCTTTAGCTTGGCTGCTTCCAGGGCTACCAATGCTGGCCAACTGTAGTTAACACGGTTCATCGATTCTACTATCTCAACCAGTGGCACTCCTCCATCCCCTACCTCAGTTTCGATTTGTCCTGCATTCAGGATAATCACATCGGGGTCATACTCAAGCAACTTTTGGGCATCCTCAAGGGTTTGTTGTTGAGACACACACAATGTATTTAAATAGTTACCTTCGAGGGTTTCTTGACGGGTTACACCAACTACTTGCCAACCACGATTGATGTACTCTTGACCTAACGCACTGCCGAGGGTGCCGGAAATTCCTGTGATTACAACAGTTTTCATGCTAACAAGTCTCGTTAATATAATCTGCCACTCGCAGTGCATTAGCTACAATGGTTAAAGCAGGACTAACCCCCAACGAGGTTGGCATAAATCCACCATCCACAACAAATACATTGTCATGATCGTGCAAACGGCAGTATGGGTCAAGCACTGATGTTTTGGGATCGCTACCAAAACGTGTGGTGCCCACTTGATGGGCTGTCTGGCGATCATCTTTATCCCCGGTGGCACCAAACATGAATACTACCCCAGCATGGCCCATCACTTTCTTGAGCTGGCGCATATAGTAACGGGAGCGGTAAATATCGTAAGGATGAAATTTGTGGAATAGATGGATCGCTCCTGTGTTGCTAACTTCTACCCTGTTTTCGGGTTGGGGCAAGTCTTCGACAAAACCTGTCATCGCCAGTATCCGTTTGAGTAGGAATTTTGCGATCGCATCTGGAATCGGTACTGGTAAATTTTCTTGTATGCTCAGATGCCCAGGGATTGGCACAGTTTGGGAATACCCGAGCTTATGGGGAAAATCTGCTGAGCCAAAATAAAGATCCGTGAAGCCTAACTGCTTGATGAAGGTATCTGCGCCACCGGTAGGTTTGCTAAACAACCCAGCCGCCAAAGCACCGCAATGGTACATATAATTTCTGCCCACCTGACCACTACGACCTGTTAAGCCAGATTTGATCAGGATTACTGGGCTACCGATGGCTCCAGCTGTTATAATATATGTTTTAGCTTTCAGCCTCTCGATTGTCCCACTATCGCGCCAGCGAAGTTTTACCAAAAAATTTGGGTTTAAAGCCCCGTCCTTATAGGAGACGAAACCTTAGAATAAAGAAGCCTTAATTAATAAGTTTTAACCCTTCTGCTCATAGCCTGCAGATTTAGGATATCAAAGGTAAGAGGGGAAAAAACCTGTGTACCTCGTAGGGAGCAGGAAAGAAAGAAAAGGTAACAAAGAAAAGGTAAAAAATTCTTTTTACCTCTGCAGTCTTGATTCAGGAAGTACGATAAAAGCGATGCATCGCTCTTCCCTATTCCCTATTCCCTATTCCCTATTCCCTATTCCCTATTCCCTATTCCCTATTCCCTATTCCCTATTCCCTATTCCCTATTCCCTATTC
>NZ_JAAHFV010000137.1:0-15188 GCF_010672755.1 Moorena sp. SIO1F2 | reverse complement strand
TGGTAAAAAGAATCGCTAAGCTTCTGATAAAAATATCACTATTTAGGGTAAAAGTAGCTTTTATTTCCGACAAGTACCAAATTCGCATCGCTACTGATATTAGCTCTTGCCACTGGATTTCTCGCGTCACTAAAACTAGTCCCACTAAAACCATCACGTATTGACTAACTGCTACCGATAATCCAGCGCCAGTGCTTTCCCAACCCCACCGAATAATAGTGAAATAATCGCAAACTATATTAGCGCAGTTACCGATAATGGACAGCAGCAAAACCTTACCACTCATTTCTCTACCGAGAAACCAACCAATGACTACAAAATTGAGTAATGTTGCCGGAGCTCCCCAAATCCGAGCGTTAAAATAGGCAATACCGGAAAATTTGACATCTGGTGTAGCACTTAACAGAGCAAATCCCAGCTCTCTAATAGGATACTGTAAACTTAAGATAACTACACCTAAAATCAGAGCAATTAAGCCATTACGAAGTCCCACCAGCAACATAGCATCTCGGTCATTTCGTCCGACAGCTTGAGCGGTTACCCCAGTAGTTCCCATCCGTAAAAACCCCAAACTTTTGTAGATGAAGTTAAACAGGATAGTGGCGATAACGACTCCAGCTAAGTGGCGGATTTGATCTAAATGACCTAAGAAAGCCACGCTGATTAAACCCGCAAGGGGTACCGTCAGATTAGACAGAATATTGATGATCGCCAGTTTCCAGAAGCGATAGAGCACGTTGTCTTGGTTTGAGCCAATAAAAGTCATAAATTAACCTTAATAGTTAGGGCATTTTGAATGGGAAAATAAAGGTATTTTAACCTTTTTTATTAAGTCAGATTAGTGGCTTGATTAAATATTATATCCAATACTATTTTTATAGTTATAGATTAATATAGATAGATTAATCGACTATAATATAAAGAATGTACGCCGAACCTAACCATAAAGATGAAACTGATGATTGATTTAATGATTTCAAAAAAATCCCCTATAAAGGATATCATATAAAAAGTGTAAAGACTAGTTGCCAGAGTAACAGCAAGGCACTTGCACAAGCTAAAATCAATAAGCTGTTAATTCTTAACTACTGACGCCGGAGCCTAAGGATGAGTAAAGTCAAGACGATTCAAAAACTACACGCGGAATGGGTGACATCAGAGAACTTTCAGCCCTACGGTCAAGTCATCTTTGCCAGTGAAGATGGCAAACCCTATGATCAAGATGATGCTCAGTTAAACCTCGACAATGGGACATCCCGGTTTTATATCATGCGGCTACACCACAAAGGTCGTAAGTTTGATAAAATTACTCGCCACGTCCAATGTACTCAGTGTCTCGGTTCTCTAGAAGGGAAAGACTGGTTCATGGCTGTAGCTCCTCCCACTCAGGATGACCAACCAGTTTTAGAGGATATCGCCGCTTTTCGGATTCCAGGTAACTGCTTTATTAAATTAGAAGTAGGAACTTGGCATGCTGGTCCCTATTTTGACCAAGAATTTATAGATTTCTACAATTTGGAACTTGCTGATACCAATGTCGTCGATCATTTTACCCATGATTTTATAGACAGCCATCAGTTACAGTTTGAAATTGTTATAGCAAAGGGAACAGCGGAGCAGGGAGTAGGGAGCAGGGAGTAGGGAGTAGGGAGCAGGGAATATGGCATCAAAAATTATCACAATTCCTACACGGATACCTAGAGTAAGTGATAAACTGGAATGGGGAATAACAAGTAAATCATAATACCATAATTAGTCATAATAAAAAAAAACTAAGCCAAACTAACTAATGACTAATAGTATTGGATATATAATCAGTTATAAAATCCTCAAATTTTATGACTTTTCCCTGTTCCCGATTCCCGATTCCCGTTCCCATCCTGGGAGGGGTTAGGGGTGGGTTCCGATTCCCGATTCCCTACCTTAATAGGTAGGTAAATTTTTAACTTGGTGCCAGATATGAGTAATGACTAATGAGAAAGGAAACCTATGACAGTAAACATCCAAAAATTATATAAAGCCTGTAATCCCAGCAAAACCTTAACGGTAGAACAGCCTGAAGACCGTAATTATTATATCGATTTTTCCTCAGTGCGAGGGGGCAAGATCATTGAAGAGTTGAAGGACAATATCACCTTCTTCTCCATGGATGAGCCGACCTGTGAGCTATTTACTGGACATATTGGTTGTGGTAAATCTACGGAATTACTGCGGTTGAAAGCCGAATTGGAAGAAGCTGACTTTCACGTGGTCTATTTTGAGTCTTCTCAAGACTTGGAAATGGGAGATGTAGATGTTGGTGACATTTTACTCGCTATTGCTCGTCGCGTCAGTGAAAGCTTAGACAAAATTAAGCTAGGTGAACCGAAAGGCTTTAAAAAATTACTGGCAGGTGCGGCTAAACTATTGCTCACTGAAATTGAATTAAGCGGTCGGGTAGGAGTTCCTGGGATTGGTGAGGTTGGAGTAGACACGGAGGGGGCGGTTTCCCTTGCAGTTGGGATTGGTGAGATTACGGCTAAGGCTAAGGATAGCCCGGATCTGCGCAGTCGGTTACGGCAATATCTCGAACCTCAAACCAATCGGTTGTTAGAAGTGATTAACCAAGAGTTGCTCGAACCTGCGATCGCAAACCTCCAACAAGTGGGAAAACAAGGGCTAGTGGTGATTGTAGATAACCTCGATCGGGTGGACGCTTCCCAGAAGCCTTGGGGACGTGATCAGCCGGAATATCTATTTGTGGATCGCGGAGCCCAGTTAAAGGGGTTACACTGTCATGTGGTCTATACCATGCCCCTAGCGCTACGATTTTCTAATGACTATAGTGCCTTGACTCAACGCTTTGTGGTAGATCCCAAAGTGTTACCAATGGTACCGGTAAGGTTACGAGATGGCACTCCCCATGAACAGGGCATGGCTCTGCTGCGACAAATGGTACTCGCTAGAGCCTTCCCTGATTTAGAGCCTGGGTCGCGTCTTGCTAGAGTAAAAGAGGTGTTCGACTCCCCTGACACTTTAGACCGCCTGTGTTACGCTAGCGGGGGTCATGTGCGGAATTTGCTCCGGTTCCTCAGTACCTGGATCAAGAAAGAAAGACGATTACCTCTGTCTCAAGGCATGTTAGAAACTGTAATTCGAGACCGCCGCAATGAACTAACCCTACCCATCTCAGACGATGAGTGGGAATTATTGTGTCATGTTGCTAAACACAAGAAGGTAGTTGGAGATGAAGGTTACCAAGTCTTGATCCGCAGCATGTTCGTCTATGAGTACCGAGACCAAGATGGGTCTTGGTTTGACGTTAATCCCATTTTGGCAGAAGCGGAAGGATTCAAATCATGCCTAGCTTATACCGCGTAGAAGATGCGGATGCCTACAACTTTAATTCAATGCAGGAACTCGCCTGGGCGATTGAGACGTCCCAAGGGGAGTTTTCCCTGATTTTAGCCCGCCGCAACTATGAAGCTTTACAGGAGTACATTGTCCGGAAGTTGCGGCAAGTCTGTGCTGTTGAGTTCCAGGAAATATACCTGAACCAGTCGGTTAAGGTTAAGAGTCTCTATACCACTATCTTGGAGCAGCTAGGGGATCAACAGCCAGCTGCGGTGATGGTCTTTGGTTTAGAGTCCCTGAGCAACCGGTCGCAAGTACTAATCACTACCAACCAAGTGCGGGAGGAGTTTCGCAAGCATTGCCCCTTCCCTCTAGTGTTATGGGTAAATGACGAGGTATTGCAAACGCTGATTCGGTTTGTGCCAGATTTAGAGAGTTGGGCAACAAGCACAGATTTTGTCCTCTCCTCTAGTCAATTGATTGAAGCTCTAGCAGAGCGAGAGAGTTATTTATTTACTCGTATTTTGGATGCCGGTGGGGATCAGTTCCTACCCAATACCGCTATTTTCGGTTCCAGCTATTGCCGAGAATTGGACTCAGCTTTGAGGGATTTGCAAACTCGTGGAGATGTCTTAGACATAACCCAAGAAGCTAGTTTGCCATTTGTCCTTGGTCGAGAAGCTTATATTAATGGTCAGATCGAACAGGCGTTAGAGTATTATCAGCAAAGTTTAGCCTTTTGGCAGCAGCAATCTAGGAGCTGCGAAACACAACAGCAGAAAACACAACAGCAGACTAGTTTTACCTCCAGACTGGGTCGAACTACCCAAATACCTACTTCCCTCCGGACGTTGCCGAGAGACCCCTCAACCCCTTCACCAGTAGAACGTCAAGCTCTACTGCTGTTTCATATCGGTTTGTGTTATCTGAACCTGGCTGAACTCAATCGCTCCCAAACTCGTCACCACTGGATCACAGCCAGAGGGTATTTTCAAAAATGTATCGATACATTTGAACAAGCAAAACGCCCAGATTTAATCGCCAAGTTTATTACTAAACTTGGCGAAACCCTACAACGACTGGAAGCTTGGAAAGACTTACAAGGTCTGGCGCAACGCTCCCTGGTACTGCACAGAACCTATGGAAATTCACTGCAACTGTCTCAAGATTATGGATTTATCGCTGCAGTCGCCCTTCAAGACTGCCGTTGGATGGGCGCTCAGCAAGCAGCTAGGAAAGCTTTAGAACTCCTAACACGGTTAACTAATACCTCCGGACAGTATCAAATGTCCTATCTACTGCTTCTGGCTAAAGCGAAGGGGCATTTGGGTCAGTCGGAGGAGGCGATCACTATCCTGGAAAGGGCTAAGGAAACCGGTCCAATGGATGCCCCACAACTTTATATTCGCATTTTGGAAAAATTGCGGACGCTTTATTTCCGGCAAAAGCAGTATCTAGAAGCCTTTCGGGTCAAACAAGAACGATTCTCCGTTGAGCAGCAGTACGGTTTCCGTGCCTTTATCGGACCTGGTCGGCTTAAACCTCATCTACGCCAAACTTCTACCTTACTCCTAGAGCAGGAAACTGCTGCGGAGGAAATCACTGCTTCTGTACGTCAGAACGATGTAGAGCGCTTAGTGGAACGTATTGGCAGCACCCAGCACAAACTGACAGTGATTTACGGTCAGTCAGGGGTAGGTAAGAGTTCCCTGCTAGAAGCTGGATTAGTCCCCACTCTCAAAACTAAGGTAATTGGAACCCGTGATGTCGTACCAATTTTGGTAAGGGTTTACACCGATTGGGTCAGGGAAGTCTGGAAATCCTTAGCATCTTCTCAGTTGGAAGTTGACCCGTTGAACGGTGAAGGGTTTTCTGGGTTGAAGGTTGACCCGTTGAAGGTTGTTCGCGTTCGCGGAGCGTCGCCTACGGCGAAAGCGTGGCCGAAAGGCCAAGGTTCACAGCAGTCTTCTCACCTGCAACATTCAACCCAAACTAACCTGCAACATTCAACCCAAACTAACCTGCAACATTCAACCCAAACTAACCTCCAACCAGCAACCCTTTTAGAGCAATTGCGACAAAATGAACATAGCAATTTGCTAACGGTGCTGATTTTTGACCAGTTTGAAGAGTTTTTCTTGATTTCGGATAATCCTACTGAAAGAAAACGCTTCTTTGATTTTTTCCGGGAGTGTCTTCAGATTCCTTTCGTCAAGGTTATATTGTCATTACGGGAAAATGATTTGTATTTTTTGTTGCAGGGAATTCGTCATCAAAATTTTGATTCAATCAACAATAATATTCTCAACAAAACTATTCTTTATTATTTAGGTAATTTCTCCCTAGAGGATGCTAAATCTATTATTCAACGACTAACCGAGCGCTCTCAAGTTTATTTAGAAGAAGCCTTAGTAAACACCTTAGTGCAGGAACTAGGTAGCAGTGAAGGAGAAGTTCGTCCCATTGAATTACAGATAGTAGGAGCTCAACTACAGACTGAAGGAATTACTACCCTAGCTCATTATCGGAGAAAAGGTCCTAAAGAAAAATTGGTGCAGCGTTACCTGCAAGAAGTGATCGCAGATTGTGGCTCCGAGAATGAAAAAGCTGCTGAACTGATCTTGTATTTACTAACTGAAGAAAATAACACCCGCCCGCCTAAGACCCGCCAGGATTTGGAAAAAGACTTAAAATCCTTGGCAGTGGATTTAGCGATAGAAAAAATAGACCAGTTAGATTTAGTCTTAAATATCCTAGTCGAATCAGGATTAGTGGTGCTCTTACGAGAAAGTCCCCTTAACCGCTATCAACTGGTTCATGATTATCTAGTTTCTGTGATTCGCCAGCAGCAAGATAGCGAATTACTCGCCAAACTTAAGGAAGTCCAAGAGCAACATCGGCTTTCTCAAGCCCGGTTACAGAAGTCGAAGATAGCACTGACCGGCTCCATTGTTCTAGTTGGCATGTTAGCGGTCTCAACCGTTTCTGCTGCTATATTTTGGGCTCTTGCTAGAAACAACGAAATCACAGCTTTGATTAAATCCTCAGAAGCCCTTTACGGTTCGAATAATCATGCCCTCGATCCACTAAAAGATGCCTTACAGGCAGGAAAAAAACTCAAGTGGTCAGTTCGGGTCAGCTCTGACACTAAGGATATAGCGATGAGTTCTCTACAGCAAGCCTTTTATGGGGTTAGAGAGCGCAATCGCTTAGAAGGTCATGATAATACAGTCAACACTGTTAGTTTCAGTCCCGACGGTGAGCTAATTGCTACGGCTAGTTCCGACAAAACTGTCAAAATCTGGTCCAAGGAAGGCAAACAACTCTACACGTTAGCAGGAAAGCATGGACATAAGGATGAAATCAAGAGTGTTACCTTCAGTCCTGATGGGAAGTTGATTGCTACCGCTAGTAAAGATCAAACTGTTAAAGTTTGGCAACGGAATGGTAAGTATATTCAAACCCTGACAGGGCATACTGATTTAGTTTGGAGCGTGCGTTTTAGCCCTGATCGCAAAAGCCTTGCTGCTTCTAGCGAGGATGGAAAAGTTATCATCTGGAGCCTCGAAGGCAAAAAACCCCAAATCTTCAAAGCCCATGATAAAGCAGTGCTCAGTATTAGTTTCAGCCCCGATAGCAAGGTGCTGGCAACCGGGAGTTTTGACAAAACGGTTAAACTCTGGCGTAGAGACCGGAATGGCTTGTACAAGAGAAAGCCTCTAACCATACAAGCCCATGAGGATGCGGTTTTCAGCGTCAGTTTCAGTCCCAAAGGTAAACTGATTGCTACTGGTAGTAAGGATAAAACTGTCAAACTCTGGAAACTTGACGGTACTCGGTATCAGACATTGGGAACCGATGACCATGAAAGTCATCAAAGTACTGTGACTACCATCAGTTTCAGTCCCGACGGTCAGACCCTTGCTAGCGCTAGTGCTGACAATACCGTCAAACTTTGGAATCGAAATGGCCAGCTACTCGAAACCCTTACCGGTCATGAAAGTACGGTATGGAGCGTTAATTTCAGCCCCGACAGCCAGACCCTTGCTAGCGCTAGTGCTGACAACACGGTTAAACTTTGGAGTCGATACGGTAATGAACTCCCTATTCCCACAGGGGATGAGAATACCGTTTACAACGTCAGTTATAGCCCCGACGGTCAGACTATTGCTACCGCTAGCAAGAACAACACTATCCAAATCTGGAGCTTAAACGGTCAATTGCAGCGAACTCTGACTGGTCATACCGGTTGGGTTTGGGGTGTTAGCTTCAGCCCTGATGGTAAGACTATTGCTAGCGCTAGTGCAGACAAGACTGCCAAAATCTGGAATAAGAATGGTAAGTTACTGCACACCCTATCTGACCATAAGGATGTGGTCAGGAGTATCGCTTTCAGTCCCGATGGCCAAATTATCGCTACGGCTAGTAGGGACAAAACAGTTAAACTCTGGAATCAGAATGGTATCCTGATTAGAACTCTTACTGGTCATGAAAATTGGATCAACAGCGTCAGGTTCAGTCCTGATGGTGAGACTATTGCTACGGCTAGTGCAGACAAGACTGCCAAACTTTGGAATGTTAGTGATGGCAAGGAGCTGCAAACCCTCGATGGTCATAAGGATTGGGTTCTGAGTGTCGGTTTCAGCCCCGATGGTAAAACCCTGGCCTCTGCTACCAGGGATAAGATGGTTAAACTCTGGAATGTTAGTGATGGTAATGAACTAAAAACTCTTAAAGGTCATGACAATACCGTCTGGAGTGTGGTGTTTAGCCCCGATGGTGAAACCATTGCTACCGCTAGTGCTGACAAAACTGTCAAGCTTTGGAACACCAAAGGTAAACAACCTCAAACCTTTTCTGGCCATGATGGTGCTGTAGTTAGCCTCAGTTTTAGTCCCGATGGCCAGACTATTGCTTCTTCAGATTCATCTGCTAGAGTAATTATATGGAATTTAGAGACTATCAGACATCCTGATCAACTGCAGTCCCTTGCTTGCGATTGGCTACAGGATTATCTGAAGCACAATACTAATGTAAATAAGAGGGATCTTCGTTGGTGTCGTTAGTGCGTCAGTGCTGAAGTCCTGATTCCGTCAGAAGCAGTCTGGAATGGGACTGGAAACCACTATGGCAATTTTAATAAGTTTTAAGTAGTATTGCTAAGTAGTCTGTAGTAGTTTTAGGTATTTAAGTGTTACTACTTAAAAGTTAATCATATCATGACTAATCACAAAAAAATCACAAAAAATTGCCATTTTGCTACCAGGATAGAATTTAATTTGCTGATAATATAATTACCTCACTGGCTGGCATAAGTACTTGCTGGCATAAGCAATATCCTTAAAATCATGACTAACTCACCCCTACTCGACCCTGTAGCTACTCACCACCGGGATGCTGTAGAAGAACTAGCCTGGGCAATAGCTGCTAGTGAGGGACAGTTTTTGCTGATGTTAGCACACTGTAATTATGCCAAGTGGCGTAAGCGAGTGGTGCGCAAGCTACACAAAATTTCTTCTGTCCCAATCCGGGAAGTATTCCTAGACCAATCTGCTTGTACACTCTACACCACCCTCCGACAGGAAATCGGGGAGGAACAGCCAGCTGCCTTGATGGTGTTTGGTTTAGAGTCAGTCACGGACCTTGATGAACTGTTAATCGCCACTAACCAAGTTAGAGAAGAGTTTCGCAAAAATTTCCAGTTTCCATTAGTGTTGTGGATTAACGATGAGGTGCTGTGTAAGCTGATTCGCATCACACCAGATTTCCACAGTTGGGCAACAACGGTTATGTTTCAAATCCCAACCTCAAGCCTAATTAGCAACCTACAACAAAAAGCCAATTCTTTATTTAGCAAAGTCTTGGAATTAGGTGCCAGTGAAATTTGCCCCAATGATGCTATCTTAGGTGCTGGTTATAGTCAGGAAATTAAGTTTGCCTTACGGGATTTGGAAAGTGGTAACCACGAGTTGCCACCACAGTTGCTAGCCAGTCTAAACTTTGTCTGGGGTCGAGAGGCGTATGGATTGGGCAAGATTGATGTTGCTATCACCCACTATCAGAAAAGTTTAGAATTCTGGCAACAGGAACCCCGCAAGCACCAGAGCAAGCCCGAAAACAACGGTGAGATTCTCCCCGGACTTGGTGTGCCTACCTTCAGATCCCGTAAACCCATTACCCCTCCACCTCGGGAGCGAGAAGCAGTTATCCTGTTTCACCTAGGATTGTGCTATTGCGATCAGGCTAAGCAATATCCAGCGGGAGACCCTAGCTATGGAGAAAATTGGCACAAGGCTAAGGAGTATTTAGAGCAGTGTCTGGTGGTGTTCGAACAAGAGCAACGACCGGATTTAGTGGCTAAGTTTATTAATCAGCTCGGTGAGATACTGCAATCTCTGCAAGCCTGGGAGGATTTGGAAAGTCTAGCTAAAAAGTCTCTAGCGCTACACAGAAACTACTCTGCTCCTGTTCAAATCGCTCAGGATTATGGATTTATAGCAAAAGTGGCGCTACACAAATCCCGCTGGCAGGAGGCTTACACAAACGCTCAATATGCCAATGTAATTATCACAAAAGTCACAGAAGAACAGGGTGTTGCACAGGATAGGGAAGATTTGTTGGCCTATGGAACAGGGGGAACAGGGGGAAGTAAAAAATTTTCCTATTATCCCGCAAGTATCCAAGCCCAACAACAGCAACAGTACTCCAGCTATCAGGAAAATTCTGCTTTATATTGCCTCAATGGAGTAGTCAATATAGATAAGATTAGCCAGAAATATACAAATAAATCTCCCGTTGGTCGCTATCTGTTACTTCTGGCTCAAGCGCAACAACACTTGGGTCAACATTCCGAAGCGATTAGCCATCTGGAACGGGCTAGGGAGTTAGGCATTGGTGATGACCCGAAACTGTACCTGGAAATCCTGGAAACTCTAGGAACCCTCTACTGGCAACAAAAACGATATCAAGCAGCATTTAGATTAAAACAAGAACGGCTTGCGATCGCACAACAGAATGGTTTACTTGCTTTTATCGGTGCAGTTAAACTCAAATCCTCCCAACAGAATCCGTTACCACAGAATCCGTTACCACAGAATCCGTTACCACAGACCAAGAGTAAAGGTAGCGCTACCGTATCTCAGGCCATGACTGCTTCCGATTGGCAACACAAAGTAAAAGAGCTAGTGCAACGCATTGCCAGTACCCAGCACAAACTAACTGTAATTTATGGTCAAGCTGGAGTGGGCAAGAGTTCCTTACTAGAAGCTGGGCTAATCCCCGCCCTAAAACAGCAACCTATTGGTAAGCGTGATGTAGTCCCGATTAGGTTGAAGGTTTACACTGACTGGGAAAAAGAGTTGGGTAAACGTATCCTAGAGTCGAAGAGTGAAAGTTTGAAGGTTGAAGGTTTAAAGGTTGAAGGTTTAAAGGTTGAAGGTTTAAAGGTTGAAGGTTATAAAAACAACCTTAAAACGGCTAATATTCTAGATCAGTTGCAAAAAAATCAACGGCAAAACCAGATAAACATCCTGATTTTTGACCAATTTGAAGAGTTTTTCTTTGCTTGCCGAGAGCCAGCTGAACAAAAACGCTTCTTTGAGTTTTTCCGTGACTGTCTTAATATTCCCTATCTCAAAGTTATCCTGTGTTTACGGGAGGATTATCTACACCTATTATTAAAGTGCGCTCGTCAGGTAGATTTGGATGCCATTAATAATGATATTCTTAATAAAGGTATCCTTTATTATGTCGGTAATTTTTCTCCAGACGAGGCAAAATCGATTATTTCTAATCTAACCACTAAAGCTAAATTTTACCTAGAGGATGCATTACTTGATGAGTTGGTAAACGACCTAGCTAAGAATGAACCAGTGGCAGAAGTAAGCCCGATTGAATTACAGATAGTGGGAGTGCAGCTGCAAACTGAGCAAATCACTACCTTAGGGGCTTATCGACAAAGGGGATCAAAAGAAAAGCTTGTGGAGCGCTATTTGGAAGGGGTTGTTTCTGATTGTGGTTCAGAAAACCAAAACGCGGCTTGGAAAATTTTGGGTTTGTTAACGGATAAGCATGGCACTCGACCATTCCGAACAAAAGATGACTTAGGAGCAGAGTTACAGTTATCCACTGACAACTTAGATTTTGTCCTAGAGCTATTGATCAAATCAGGTTTAGTGATGAAATGGCAGCAAGAACCAGAAGCTCAATATCAACTGATTTATGATTATTTAGTTGAGCCGATTCGTAGACGTTGCTGATTGTAAGCTATCAGCTATCAGCTATCAGCTATCAGCTATCAGCTATCAGCTATCAGTTATCAGCTATCAGCTATCAGCTTATGCGCTACAGATGGTGCTACTTGAGGTGCTTTTGAATAAAAGAGGTAAGCATTGGTTTAATCTCAGTTCCTTGGCCTTTCGGCCAAGGAATTCATTGTATTTGGCTTTGAGTCCGTTGAACTCCTAAGCCGGATAGCTTGTTTTAAGCTGACGGCTGACGGCTGACCACTGACCGCTGACCGCTGACAGCTGATTAGCCTTTAAGTCCCTCTAACCAACTGGATAAATCCGACCCATCGGAAAAATCGAACAATGCTTCACTCAATTGATCTAAATCAGCAACAGATAAGTTGTTGATGAGTGATTCTAGACTAGGCTCGATTGTTCCAACCTGGCGTTTCAACTGACGCATAATTAGCTCCAGTTTTCCTTGCTGTAAGCCTTGCTGTAGACTTTGTTGGACTTTCTCCTCTCCCCAAGGTAATAAATTTCCAGAGCTATCCCACCACCGTAACCAATAGTTAGTGATTTCTGATTTTTTGCCATACCATACTCCCAGAAACAAACCCATGGATTCAATCCAGTAGCGTCCATTAGCATCAGGTTGTTGGAGGGTATAGCTTCCTGAATTAAGCGATCGCATTTCCAAACTTCCGGAGGCTGGGTCAAAAATCACATAAATTGGTACTTGTAGGATTTGCTCGTAAAAGTACCATTTGCCATAGGGGTAACGAGGGTTCATGGAATATTCTCCTTGCTCCTTCTCGGATAAGAATTCCATAACCACTGCTGGTACCTCTCCTTCCGTGTGAGGGGTATAGCTCCGGCGAATCACCCCTGGTAACACAGGAAACACGGAAGGTACATAAAACCAGTCCGGTGCTTTGACTACTGTTTTACCGTCCACATTCGCACAGAGTCCAAAGTTGGAACCAATCAGCATTGATTTAGTGATAAATCCGGCTAATTCCAGAATCTCTCGGAGGATAGCCGCTAATAAGGGATGATAGATATCATCCACTGGGTCATCGGGTAATTGAAATTCATCGGGGAGTTTTTCCCATCGGATAATCGCTTCGGCTTTCGTTTGAGTCATAGCCATATCGGGTGTCTTTATATCCTTAAGGTAACGAAAAACTTAACTTTGTTTTTTTGAAGATAGTTTTGAAGAGACTGCCGATTTTTGATGGTTGAGTTTTGAGTAATATAGCGCTACGCGCAAGGCAATAGGCAATAGGCATGCTAGCAATAGGCAATAGCTTATTATAATAGCTTTTGCTGCTTTTATAAATGTCCTCAATGCGTAGTGCTAACGACAGCTTTTAAAATTATATTATATTTATAGATTATAATTAATTTTAACGACTAAATTCTTAAAGAATAACTAGTAATGATGCCCAAAAAACTTGAAACTGCTACCTATGTCGAAGCAACGGCGCAACTCATTGATTTAGACCTTAAGCCCGAACACCGTCCTGGTGTTATCAAAAACTTCGCTAAAATTTATGCGATCGCATCTCTAGTCACAGAATTTAGCTTACCTGATGATATCGCAGCTGCTCCTGTATTTGAACCTTAGGATGCTGATAATTTTTGACTATAAAATTATCTAGTTTATTGGTTGATCAGCGTTACTCAATCATCATAATAGCCTAAATTAGGATGCTAACCGTGAACCAAACTGATGCCATTGGAATTGCCACTGGGATTCGAGAAGGTCAAGTCACCGCCAAAACAGTCATTACTAACTGTCTCGAAAAAATAACTGTCCGTAACCAATCCCTTAACTGTTTCACAACGGTTATTACTGACCAAGCCTTATCCGATGCTGAACACATTGATCATGCTATTGCCAAAGGGAACAATCCGGGTCCATTGGCAGGAGTTCCTTTTGCGGTTAAAAACTTATATGATATCGCTGGCTTAATAACATTAGCTGGGTCAAAAATTAATGCTGAAAATTATCCTGCTTCCCGTGATGCTACTGCTGTAACTAAACTCAAAGAAGCGGGTGCTATCCTAGTTGGAGCATTAAATATGGATGAGTACGCCTATGGCTTTGTAACGGAAAATAGCCATTACGGTGCAACTCATAACCCCCATGATCTCACTCGCATTGCTGGTGGTTCCTCTGGCGGCTCGGCAGCAGCAGTGGCGGCGGGATTAGTACCCATCACTCTCGGTTCCGATACCAATGGTTCGATCCGGGTACCAGCTGCGTTGTGTGGTACTTTTGGCTTCAAACCTACCTACGGACGATTGTCTCGGGCAGGGGTTTTCTTGTTTTCAGCTAGTTTGGATCATATCGGTCCGTTTGCTCGTTCTGTACGGGATATTGCTACTATCTTTGATATCCTTCAGGGAGTAGATCCCACTGATCCCGTTTGTAGCAATCGTCTCCCAGAACTTTGTGTCCCCCAGCTTAACGAGGGGATTGACGGGTTACGGATTGGAGTTGCAGATGGGTATTTTGCTCAAGGGGCAGAACCAGAAGTCTTGGATGCTGTGGCTAAAGTGGCTAGTAGCTTGAATGTAACTGCTTCAGTTACTATCCCAGAAGCCAAGCGAGCCAGAGCAGCAGCTTATATTATTACGGCTAATGAAGGGTCAAACCTCCATTTGGATAATTTGCGTAAACGTCCCGATGATTTTGACCCAGCTACACGCGATCGCTTTTTAGCAGGTGCCCTAATTCCAGGGACTTGGTATATTCAAGCCCAAAGGTTTCGACAATGGTTTCGCGATCGCATTCGGGAAGTCTTCCAAGATGTCGATATTATCCTTGCTCCCACTACACCCTGTGTTGCTCCCCTACTGGGTCAAGAAAAAATGGTCATTGCCGGGGAAGAAGTGTTGGTTCGTCCAAACTTAGGATTATTTACTCAACCCTTATCCTTCATTGGCTTACCGGTCTTATCGGTACCAATTCACCGTCCTGGTCAAATGCCCTTAGGGGTACAAATTATTGCTGCACCCTACCATGAAGCAATGATTCTTAGAGTTGCTGCAGTGCTTGAGGAGCAAGGCATTATTTCAGCAGCGGTTGTGTCTTAACAAATGGATGATTAAGACAATATTCTGTGAGCGCAAATAGTTGTATTATCACACATTAGACTTCTTGCAGAAGTCGGGAACAGGGAACAGGGAACAGGGAACAGTGGACAAGAATTGGCGCAAAGCGATGCAGCGCGGTCTTGGGGGTTTCCCCCATGAGCGACTGCATCAAGAACACTATTATAAAAATACTTTTGCAAGAGGTCTATTGTAACTAAACATATTTTTGCAAGAGGTCTAATAAGTGCATTAGTTTTGATAGAGATTCGACTTATTTCTTCCACTTTATGAATCTTGAACAGATTTTGTGACGCATTCCCCCACCTGGCCTACGGCCACGCTGCGCGAACGTTCAGGTGGGGGTCAAGGAACGACAAATTGTGTTATAATTAATCTAGCTTGAGCGGTACGGCAAAGGACAGAACAAGATTCTGAGCAACCTAGAGGCACGACCTCTCAACGCCAGGGAAAACAAACCTATAAATCCTGTGTAGTCGGTTTATATACGTCAGACTCTAGGTA
>NZ_JAAHFV010000136.1:0-15248 GCF_010672755.1 Moorena sp. SIO1F2 | reverse complement strand
TTTTGAACTGGGTCAGCCAGTTCAAACTTACTGCTATCATCCACGCGGTACTCACGTAGGTGGCGTAAGGGTGGGGCGCTGGACTTAGCCAAGTGTCCTATTTCAGGCTTAGTAATTGCCTTAGGCTTGACTTGGTCATAACCAATTTGAATGGCATTGTAGCCATCTGTCTGGTTGGTTTTTATTTGGGTCACAGTACATGGCCCTGCTTGGACGATGGTTACAGGAATCGCTCTTCCTTCATCATCGAACACTTGGGTCATACCGAGTTTGGTACCGAGGATACCGACAGACACGGGTTTCTCCTTTGTAGACATTGCAGCAGTCTGGCAGCAGGGATATTCACAAACCTGAATTCCCTTTGTGCCACAAACCTGGTCATTATAAACCTGGTCACTATTTATAGTGGATAAACCTCTCCTCAAAAAATAAGCAGAGAGCCCACTTTTATCTAGCTCGGCATGAGGGTCGAGCTAGATTATCCTTCAATTGCGTTTACTGGTCAGAAAAGGCTATTAAACTCGCCTGACTTCGCTGGGACTTAAGTTGCTAATAACTCAGTATCCCTTGATCCACGAAAGTGTAAGCACTTATTGACCTAAAGCAGACCCAAGAACTGATGGGACTTGTTTATACCTAACTGTCTTTGACCTACTTTAGCCCTGATGCCAAACAAACGCCTGGTATGCTGTCTATATTATCTTGCCTCGAACCTACTTCTCAGCCTAAAGCACACCCAGAACACCAGTTGCTGAGGAAGCAACTGTCATAATGTCACTATTGTATAGTATATAGTATTTTGCTAAGGGTGTCTAGTTAGTTTGAGAATTAGTTTGAGAAAAATTTGCTTGCTGTATGGATTTATGTGAAATCGGGGGATTCGGCTCTCGAAGGATGCGTTCGCGTAGCGTAGCCCTTCGGGCTAATCGCATCGTCTCGCGCACCAGATCATTCAGTCCTCATCCCATTCCCCAGACAACAACACACAATCCCCCACCTGCAATACTCCAGCTTCATCCACCGGATTATACAGTTTCCCTTGTCTACGCAACGCCTGAACTATGACATTGTATTGATTCTGGAGATCAATTGGCTTCATACCCACCAAACTTGAATTCTCTACCAAAGTTACCCAATGCTTAGATCCCTCACTAAGGAAACTGCGACTTTCGATCCAGTCTCTAAACGCTGCTAATTCTTCCGGTTCCCCAACAACTAGCAATCGATCCCCTGAACGCAACGTCATCTTACCTTGTGGGTAGTGGACTATATCATTACCTTGTTGAATTGTCAAAACTGTTACCCCAGTCACGTTACGGATATCTGCTGCTGCCAGAGTTACCCAATCTAGACGGGAAGTTTGACTCAAAGTCACCCACTCACTGTGGAGTTCTTGGGCAACATCAGTGATGTCTTGCTGCTTTGAATAGGTAGCTTGTTCAGGTCGTACACTCAAATAGCGGTCTTGGTGAATCCGATTGATGACCGACTGAATCATCCCTGGGGTTTCTCCCAATGCTACTAGCACATGGGCTCCCATTTCCAATGCTGCCTCAAATTCTGGTTGCACTACTTCCCGCGCCCCTAACTGGGTAAGTAGGTCAATTTCGCTATTTTTGTGAGAACGAGCCACAATATCCAGTCCTGGGGCAAACTTGAGGGCACGTTTGAGCAACAAGCGGGTACTGCCAGGATCGGGCAGAGCAATGGCTAGGGCTTTAGCTTTTTCTAGATGGGCTTTTTCTAACACCAGTTCCGAGTGAGCATCCCCAAACATATAGGGAATTTTTTCATGTCTTAATCGTTGAATAGCAGCTTCGCTATTTTCAATCACTAGTACCTGATGCCCTTGATTGCGCAGGATGTTGACCAGTACTCGCCCCACTCGTCCATAGCCAGCCACTACCACATGATTACAAATCGTTTCTGGAATTGACAAAGCTTTAGTGCCCTGAAACTGACGCAGGTAGTTTTTCAGAAACGGCAGATTTACCAGGTGGTCTGCTATTCGGGGAGACCATCTCAGCCACATGGGTGTCAGGACTAGGGTAATGGCTGTGGTTCCCACCAGGAGTAGATACTGATCCCTAGTGATAAATCCTAACTCAAAGCCAACCACTGCTAATACAAAGGAAAATTCTCCAATTTGATTGAGACCAAAACTAGCAATAAAAGCAGTTTTAAAGGAATAGCCAAATTTCAGTACAATCGGTAGGATAATGGCTGCTTTGCCCCCCATGACTAACATCACTAAACCGATGATTATGCCGAAGTTTTCGAGCAGCACTTCCGGCTCAATGAGCATTCCTATGGATGCAAAAAATAAACATACAAACGTATCTTTAAGGGGAATTATTTTGGCAACTGCTTGGTCAGCATAATCAATTTCAGCCATCATTAAGCCTGCCACAAATGCTCCCATTTCAACGGATAGACCAAGTCCAGCAGTAATCAAAGCAATCCCTAAACACAGGGCAATTACTGTGATCAGAAATAGCTCACTGTTTTCAGTGCGGGCAATATATTTAATGAGATGGGGAACTATCCAGCGACCGGCGGCTAGAGCAGCAGCTAGAAACACCAAAGCTTTGAGTAAAGCAACAACTAAAGCTGAGCCAATATCTGAGGGCTGCTGAAGGGCGGGGATGACGGCTAACATCAGACCTAAACTAAGGTCTTGAGCAATCAAAATTGCCAGCATCACTTGACCATGAATGGTATTGGTTTCTCCTCTCTCCATCAGAGTTTTAAGAACTACTGAGGTGGAGGAAAGGGAGATGATGAATCCGAGCATTATTCCCGGAGTAAATCCGTCAACCCAACCAAGTCCATTGGCTAAAACTGCAACTAGGGTAATAGTGAGACTAATTTGCAGTAAACTACCTTTCAGGACAATATCTTTAAATCGTTTAAGCTGGGATAGAGAAAATTCTACCCCATAGGTGAATAACAAAAAAACAATCCCAATTTCAGCTAGGGATTTGACTTGTTCTAATTCGCCTACGAGTTTAAGACCAAACGGACCAACCAATAAACCACTGGCTAAATAGCCTAAAAGTACAGGTTGACGTAGCCGATTGGCAAGGTAGCCTCCCAGAGCAGAAGCCCCTAGAACTGTGGTTAGATCCAGAATTAAATTGTGTCCTGAGGCCATGATTAGGAATGGGTAATCGGTAATTGGTCACAGGCTTCATACCTGGAGGTTTTCCCTTGTGCCCTGATTTTTTTGTAACCTACCCACTTGAACTAAGCAACTTGGGGATCAAGGAGTTGGTAACGAAGGCTCAAAGTACTCTACCCACCTGATAATTTTTTCAGTTATCTTATGACGGTAGAGATTTCCAAGAACTATGGCTTTAGAACAGTGTAACGTTTGTGGCTCTTTAACCAGCACCAACGATGAAATTTGCCTCAGTTGTGGTTATCCAGCTAAAGGTCGGCCAAAGTTAGTTTTTTTCAAGTGGACTGCTATCGGTGTTGCTGTAGTATTTGCTCTGTTTCTCGTACTAGGGGTCATTAACAGAGTTGAGCAACACCTCAACTCTCAACCTTCGACACAGATAGACCGGTAAGATAGACCGGTAAGATAGCGTTGGGTTATCCGTGTATCTGTGTATAAGGGAAGCCGTGCCAGCGCGCAGCAGACACAGCAAGCAGCAGACACAGATGCACTTAGTTAGAAGTTGGGGGAGTAATCAGACCATTAGCTGCACCAAATAGATTGATGGGATTTTTGCCATCGGTAATCAAAACACTCTGGATACCAAGTGCTTCTAGAAGTCTTGCCTGCATTTCCGGACCTGCTTGTGCGATCGCTTGAATGGTTTGAGGACCAATTGCTTCTACTTTCTGTCGGTATTCTTCACTCTTAATGTGAGCCATACGCTCAGCTTTGGCAATCTCTAGGTTATTCAAACTCTGTTGATGGGCTAATTCAGCTTCCTGACGTGCTTTGAGTTGAGCTAACTCCATTTCATTGCGAATCCGAGCCGCCTCGGCGTCTTGCTGAGCCAAGTTAACTGCTAATTGTCCTTGAATCTGAGCCGCTTCAGCCTTAGCTCTTGCTTCTGCTGTTGCCTGACCTGTAGACTCAATGGCTATATTTTCTGCTTGTAATTCTAGAAGTTTTTTGCGTTCTGCTTCTGCTGCACTTTGATCCAAAATTACTTGCCTTTCCAACCTGGCTTTCGCTTCTTGCTCAATCCGTTCCGCATCTTGGCGTGCAGCAGCTTCTTGAGCATCAGTGGTAATTTGAATCGCTAGCTGCACTGACTTTTGCAAGCTCCTTAAGGTTTCTTCATCCACTGGCTCCACTGACTGAATGTCAATATTGGTAATTACTAGGTTATTGGCTCGGAAACGAAATTCATCTCGAATATGACCTTCTTCATCAGTGCCAAACACCGCCAGTCGGATAATCCGGGCTGAATTGCGGTGAAATTCATCAAATTTTTCCCCTGCTACAGCACCCCGCACTCGGGATGCGATCGCTTTACAAGTATCTCCCACAAAATCAGGTACTTGAAACAGTCTGGCTGCAGTTTGTTCATCGTGTCTGTCCACATCAAAGTACCAGTTATAGGACAGCTGTAGCTGCAATCTGGTATGGTCTGCTGTCTCTACGGTAAAGATATCGGTCATAAAATCAGGACCGAGTAATAAGGCTAAGGATTTGATGACATTAGGTCGTTTGGGCTTGCTACCTGATAAAGAAAGTACCGTAAAGGCTTCATCTGGTTCGAGCATCACCAAGTCCGGTCCAAATACAGTTCTGGCAGTTCTGTTTTTATAGTCATGGAGCTGCACAGCAGCATTTTGAGGAATATGAAACACAACTGCTCTAGTCTTATCCCGTTGGGATAGACGTTGGCGCACTCCTGATTTTCCCTCCGACTGATCGCCCCCAGCTAAAGAATGCTGACCACGTCCAGACAATGGGTCGATTTTTTGCATCAACAGTTCCTCAACTACCGATGGCAGTTCTTTTTCCCAAAGCTTCTCATAGGGAGTGAGCATATAAGCCTGAGGACCACCGACCAGCTTGAGTTCACCAGTCTGAATATTACGCACATAGATACCTTCATTCTTATCGAGGGGAATGGCTTGACGCTTCTCAACCACTTCCACTTCCACACGGGGAATATAATCTTGTGGCCCAGCAATCATCCATAAATCCCCTGGTTGATGAGTAATGACCTGGTCACCTTCTCCCTCATTAAAAGCTTCTTTGGCTCGAAGCAACAGTGCTTCCAGCTCACTGAGAACATAGATGTTTTGGATACCATTCTCCAAGGACTCACCGGGATGCAAGAAAAATGATGTTCTCCCCTGGCGAATCTCTCGCATACCCAGCTGAGGTTTACCAGACTCATCAATGGGGTCAACCACAATACACCATTCGTGATCGCTCAGGGTAGTAATCGTGACTTCTCCCACTACATCTTCATAAACATCGGGAATATGAATTTCTGCATCTTCAAAGGTGACCAACCATTCATCTCCAGCTTTACGCTGACGACCAAAATATCAGTAAAGGTGCGTTTAGCTTTGAGATGTAATGCTTTTTGTTCTGTCAAAATGTAAGCATTAATAATGCCAATTACTTCTTCATCTACACCAGGTAAATAGGCTCCTTCTTCTCTAACGAGCCATTCTTCACCTGCTCTACGTCTATTCCTTTGACGATCGGTGCAATTTTGCCGTGCTAACAGGTGTAAGGCTTGGTTAGGTTTAATCACCTCAGCTGTTACTGTCTCAACTACTTCCACCTCCACTCGGGGAATATAGGTTCCAGGTCCTTCAAATAGCCATTCATCACCTGCTAAACGGTTAATTGTTTCAGTCTGGGTTTCTCCATCAAGTATTCTCGTAACGGTATCGGTAAAATCCCGAATTGCTCTCAGACGCAGTGCTTGATTGGTCTCGACTACTGCCAGTTGGGTGACATCCCCTACTAGTTTCTCGTTTGGATAAAGGGGAAACGGATCTTGCGCGAAACGAATTTCCAGATCACCGTAGCGCAGTCGAATTTGACCATGCTGATCAGCAATGGGTTGACCGTCTTCATCCCGGAGTAACGGATTAGCAACCACACAATAATACCGAGGCGGCACAATAATCATCGGTTCAGGTTTTAAGATCAGCCGCTCGTGATCGCGAAGGGTAATGGTTTGAGGACCAACCTCCAGTCGGGTAACACCGGTGTTGTTGTCTAGCACATGAATAAACTGTTGAGGTTTGATGCGAATAACTTCACTAGTTGTCCTAGGCACTTCCATTTTATTCTCTGTTTTACGCTCAGTTGTAGTCATAGTCTTGGTCTAATCGAACTGGATTATTAAGTTGCCTTTATAGGTCGTAAGTAGTCAGACACAATTAAAGCAGAATTTTTTTACAAGGTAACTTCGGATCAGGAAATTTCACGATTCATGTAGGATTACTATAGTTCATGGTTTATCCCTAAAGCCTAATCAACAATCAACTATTTTGTAACCTGACAGCAAATTAACTCCCTATAAAACTAACCTAACCTTTATTTTTCTGTTCTGCTAAAATAACCAAAACTCGTTATGACTACGTCAAGTTTATGGAGTTGGGAGCAATTTCATCTGCTGATCGGCACATTAAGGATAAAGGATCAGGGATGAGGGATTAAGAATTAAGGATTAGGCACCCTTAGATTAGGCTTGATACCATTAAGTACTAACAACTATTAACCATTAATCATTAACCCAACCCATGAAAATACTAATAAAATTTTTTTTTACGATATAATCAGGATGATTACTATCTAATATTAAACAAATAAGGGGCATACTATGAATCGTGATGAATTCCTAAAACGCTACGAAGCCGGTGAAAGAGATTTTTCTGGTATTAATTTTAAAAAGGCTAACTTGAAAAGTACTAACCTCAAGGGTGTTTGTCTAAATTATGCTGACTTGAGTAATGCTGATTTAGAGGAAGCTAGTTGGGATGATGTGGATCTAAGTCATGCTAACTTGAGGAATGTTTACCTATATGAAACCACTATCGAAAATTCCAACCTCACTAAGGCTAACTTGAGTCATCTAGTAGCATCTGAATCAACCTTGGAAAACTGCGACTTTAGTGGTACTGATCTGAGCTATGCTGATTTATCTGTAATCTATATGGCTGGTAGTAAGCTCACGGATGCCAATTTTACTTATGCTACCTTATGTGACGTTTACCTAGGTGATTCTGACCTGAGCAATGCTAACCTCAGTTATGCCCGTATGCTAGGGGTTGATGGCTGGAAAAAAGCTGACCTTAGTAGTATAAATTTTACTAAAGCTATCTATACGTCATGCACTGAGTTTCCGACTGGATTTAACCCATCAAAAGCAGGAGCAATCTTTATTTGTGCAGAGGCTGACTTAAGCGGTTTAGACTTGAAAAATATCAACCTTGGTTATGAGGAAATGTCTGGCGCTAACCTTAGTCATGCTAATTTGAGTGGTGCAAGACTGTATAATAGTGACTTGAGGGGCGCAAACCTAAGTTATGCCAATTTAGAAGGTGTTGACTTTCATGATGCTGATTTGAGTGAGGCTAATTTTAGCCATGCTAATCTTAAAAAGGCTAAATTAGCTAAGGCTGAATTAAATGATGCTATTTTCTGTAACACTATTATGCCTAATGGTAGGATTAGAAATAATAAGTAATTGTTAGCTAGATCAATTTAGCTCAGTGAGAATATAATTCTTGGTAATTGGTAATGTGTAATGGCTAATGGCTAATTTTGGTTACTCCCGTACCATTGGCTTTCCTTATCAAAGCAGTGGTTTTCTTTTGATTATACCATTCCTTGAAGCAGCAACTCCTCTCCCGGCAGCGTTGCTTAATAATGGAATGATTTGAAGACTTTTGTGGAATGGGCATCTTGCCCGTTCCTGACGGTGCGACCCGTGGCGAATTTAATTCTTAATGGGTCAAGCGCACCGGATCTTTTTGGGCAGGCAGGATGCCCACCCCACTCATATTCATCCGAAGATTCAGCAATGCCACACCAAATTTCTCAATTGCGCAGAATCAACCGTTGCCGATGAACATGCAACAAACGAAACTCCTGCTGCGCCACCTGATCCAACATATAAATAATATGCTCTGGTCGCAACATGGTGCCATCATTCAAACAACTCCCCACATACTGCAAAACTACCCCAGACTCTGCAACCTCCTCTTCACCATCTTTGGGTTTTTGGGGTTCCATCACCTCGAACTCAAATAAGCGATCGCATAAATTCACCCACTGCTTCTTACCCGACTTCGTAAACCGCTCCCACCAAATTTCCTTACTACCCTTAATTGCTTCAATCCAACCCTGCCACTCTTCCCAAGACACCGATGACATTGCCTCAACTCGAATCAAATACTCAGCCTTTTCCAACAGCTGAGTTCCAGCAGGTTCCTTCAAATCCACTGCTTCAACCCCATACACCGGAATCTCTATAGGCAACTCAGACACCAGCCTTTCCCTAAACTCCTCAACTGGCATTTTCTCAGTTAACTCAAACTCCACAATCTCCCCACTACTAGACGCTCCCAAGGGCAATGCATTAGCAATCATAATCCGAGCATTAGCCCGAAACCCCCCACTATAGCGAATTGGTAGTGACGCCCGTCTTACTGCTCTCTCAAACAGACTTGCCAAATCCAGATGACCCAACAAGGTCATATCCCCCAACTTTCCAAACCAAACCCGCAGCCGCTGATCCTTATTAGTATTGGGTTTAAAGTGACCAGCAAATTGCGGAATCTGCGGCGGGTCAATCACTACATTATGACCAAAATCAATCCCACACACACCACAGTGAGAACACCCATCAAAGGAACAATCCGGTACCGTTGCTGCATCTAAGGCCTTTTGTAAATCTTCCTTGAGCCAATTCTTATCAATTCCCGTATCAATATGATCCCAAGGCAAGGGAGCATCAAGGGCGTTAAGGGTTGAAGGTTGAAGGGTTGAAGGTTGAAGGGTTGAAGGTTGAAGGGTTGAAGGTTGAAGGGTTGAAGGTTGTTCGCGTAGCGTGGCCTTTTGGCCAAGGTTAGACGGTTGTTCGCGTAGCGTGGCCTTTTGGCCAAGGTTAGTTGGTTGTAGGTTAGCTGGTTGTAGGTTAGCTGGTTGATCTGAACTTTCAACCTTCAACCTTCCAACTTGCAACTCTTCTACACCCGCCATCACGTTCCATTCGCCATTTTCTACTTGGCGATATTTCCAGGTTAGACCTGATGAAGCGATCGCATTTTCCCAAGCAGCAAATGCCCGATCCAAGCTTTCCATCCAGGCATCCATCCCTGCCCCCAATTCCCAAGCACGGCGCACCACCGCACTTAAGCGTCTGTCACCCCGTCCCACGAAATCTTCCATGGCCGAAATCCGAACATCGGTGTAATTAACCTTCACCCCCCTGATCTGACCAAATACTTGTTTGAGCAATTCCTGCTTGCGTTTAAACTCCGAAGTCGATACGGAATGCCACTGGAATGGGGTGTGAGGTTTTGGGGTAAAATTAGAAACAGTTATGTTAAACTTAAGGGTTTTCCTCCCTTTGGCACGGCACTCCTGCTGCAACCAACGCACCGTTTCCGCAATCCCCAACACATCCGCATCCGTTTCACCGGGCAAACCAATCATAAAATAGAGCTTGACTTTCTCCCAGCCTTGCTCAAATGCCGTCTTTACTCCCCTGAGCAGTTCTTCATTAGTCAGTCCCTTATTCACAATATCCCGCATCCGCTGAGTTCCTGCTTCTGGGGCAAAGGTCAAGCCACTCTGGCGATTTCCCCCTAGGATATTGGCAATATTTTCATCAAAGCGGTCTACCCGCTGACTCGGTAGGGACAAGGAAATATTCTGATCCTTAAGACGATTTTTGATTTCCATCCCCACCGCTGGTAGAGCCAGGTAATCGGAACAACTCAGGGATAGAAGGGAAAACTCGTTATACCCTGTAGCACGCATCCCTTCTTCAATAGCTTCCACCACTTTTTCTGGTGCCACATCCCGCGCTGGTCGAGTCAGCATCCCAGGTTGGCAGAACCGACAACCGCGAGTACAGCCCCGCCGCACTTCGATCTTGAGTCGGTCATGAACCGTTTGGATATAGGGTACTAGTCCAATAGCATAGGCAGGCATCGGTGTAGCCACACGCCGCAAAATCCGCTTCGGCACATCAGGGCGGTTGGGTTTAACTGAGCCATCCTCAGTCATATCATAGAATTGGGGGACATACACCCCTGGTATCTGAGCCAAATCCAGGAGTAACGCTTCTCGACTTAAGCCAGCTGCTTTGCCCTCTTCGATTACTAAGCCAATCTCTGGCAACAATTCTTCCCCATCGCCAAGATCAACAAAATCTAAGAAATCAGCATAGGGTTCAGGATTCGATGTCGCCGTTTGTCCACCTGCAAAAATTAGGGGGATTTCCGATATATCAAACTCAGCACGGTCTTTCCAGGTAAGAGGAATTCCTGCCAAATCCAACATTTCCAAGATGTTGGTTGCCCCTAATTCATAGCTAAGGCTAAAGCCAATAATATCAAAATCTGTCAGAGGTCGCCGATTCTCGACAGCAAACAGAGGAGTTTGAGTGGAACGTAATTTAGCTGCCAAGTCTGGCGCTGGTAGATAGGCGCGATCGCATAACTGCCTAGGTTGACAATTCAATATATTGTAGAGGATGATATGGCCTAAGTTAGAAGCGCCCACTTCATAGATTTCTGGATAAGTCAATACCCAGCGTACCTCAGCTTCTTCCCAAGGTTTATGGACTGCTCCCAACTCGTTACCTAAGTAACGGGCTGGTCTGTTGATGTCTGGTGTTAGTATTTCCTCTACAGTGATTCCCATAGAAACTTTATTACTGCTTTCAATGCAGTTAGCCCTGATCCACCATTCATTTTATCAGTACTCAGGGTAGAGATCGGGTTGGGTGAAGTTGGATGAAGTGAGGGAGATAAGAACCACCAGACTTCTTGACTGGTATTTCCCTATCTCCTCCCATCATCATCGCTGTAAGCACTTAATCTTCCTTAGATTTCCTATTATTTTGCTGCACTCAGAGCCATTGAGTTAGCTTCCCAACCTACTCCAACCCCCTAGAGGGCTGTAGCAAAAGCCTCATGGCTCTCAAAAATCTCAAACACCCCATCTAATTTAGTTAGCTCCAGCATAATGCGAATTGAAGGAGCTACGGAGCAAAGACCAAAGCGCCTCTCTAGACTTCTTGCTAGCTTCAGGGCATGAATTAAGGCCATTAAGCCAGCACTGTCGAGAGACTCTAACTTATGCATATCAACCAACAAAGCCGAATCCTCAGCAGCCACCACAGCTTCTGTCAACTGACTTTTAAACTCAATTGCATTAGAAGCGTTAATATGACCGGAAGGTTGAATAATTCTTAATTTTGCACTCAGGGTCGCCTGTGTCATGAGCAGAATCCTCACTTGGTCAAATCCAATAAAATTTTCTAGAGAATATATTGAAGATAGTATGGAATTTTGCTAATTCCATACCACTTCTGAGATACTTTGCCGAATCTTTACAGATGGCTAATGGTTTTTGAAATCTTCATAAAACTTACCATCAACAAAATGTATCATATATTACTTTTTTCAAGTTAAGTAATTTATTTATTTTTCATTTCCGATGGTCTAAGTGGCTAAGAGCATCGCTCATTTCATGCCTATAAGTAGGGATTAAATTTTTATAATTTTTGTTACATTCACTAAATAGAGCTGCCCTGACATAGAAATATAAGACTTTTTTTATAGGCTTGAGCCAAATGTTTAGCTTTAGATAAGTATAACGTTAACTAGGGTGTAGAGGCAAGTAGTACTAAGCAGTATGTCCTTATAACTGCCTTAGGTGCGCGCCTCCAAGGGCGAGTAAATCGCCCTTGGGTCGCACCTTTGGGCAAAGCCGACGCTACGGGAACGGGTCGCACCTAAACTTCAATACCTCTAACCCTTGAAACGGCATAGCTTCTTACGTTCAGGTTAAGCTTTATGAGTTAAGTCCAAAAGGCTTATAATATGTATTTAAGAGAGTACAAATCCACCTTATCAGTGATTTAGATCACATACCAATAAGATAAAGATCACTATAGTGGCTAGTAACTTCAGAAGACAATAAATTTATATGGAATTGTGGGTAAGTAATTGTGAAAACTACCTTTGTTATTCGTCAACTAGTAGAAAAAGCCCTCTATATTAGGCAGTTGACTCCTGATATAGAGAATGCAATTAACTACGAACTAACTCAAACGGGTTACATCTCTGATGTGGATTACGAAGCACTGGAATTATTAATGTCTGAGATGGATGCTGGTCGCGTACAGCTAGTTCCGAGTCACTAGAAAAAGTGGTTATAAACTAAGGCTAGACCAGCTCGGAGGCTTGGTAACTACTCCATGACTTTTAGCCATGACTTTTAGCCATGACTTTCAGGGTTGGGGCAAGCTCTGACAGCTACATGTGGCAAAACCCCTACAACTGTAGTTTACTCTCCTAAGGGGTCTGACTTGCTACTGCTTGAGTCGTGATCAGATCACCATGGAGTTGGCAAAGTCCTATGACCGATTAACCATTAACAAAACTTAAAACTTGTCTGGATAAGCTTGCCAAACTGCACAGATAAAATAACTTAGTTGCTGGCGAGCATCAGGGTCACTTTCTACATTGACATCAGGGTCATCTAACCGAACCAAGAGGGGAATTACTTCAGTGTCTAAGGCTAGTCGTAATAAACTCGCTGGCCAAAGTAAATCCGGTCCAGAGCGTAGGTCGTAAAGAGTAAGCTGTTCAGGGGGTTTCACTGGCACAGGCTCTTGACTATGCAAGGTGACGAATATCATAGAACGCACCCAACACATTTGTCGCGATGACACAAATTCGATAACTTCAGCGTATAAACGAGTATTGTCATGCTCTAAGCAAATAATCTGATGAGGCTGGAACTCGTAAACCAAACTGCTTGATACGTCTTTATTCACCAGGCATCAGTTCCTAAATTGAGTCATTGCGATATAATATACTGTTCATATTACCAGTTTGGTTAACGGTGCTATTAGACCCAGATTTGGCATGACTGCAAGTCAGAGGCTGTCTCACGTAAGAAACAAAGGTTTCGTCTCCGGGATGAAGCGGCATAGCAGTTTTAACCCCAGTCAAGTATAATAGATATAGGTTGAAATTGGCCAAGGCACTCTTAGCTCCGGAGAAAACGGCTAGGCCAGTAGGTTAGTATCGGCGAGTGATACGTAAATCGGAGCAATGTTGAAGAATCAAGAATCAAGAATCAAGAATTCAGAAATACCAATTCTCAATTCTCAATTCTCAATTCTTAATTCTCAATGGGGTCGTCCGGGAATTGACTCGGTTGTAGAAGCTACGGGTTTCCGTAGAGTAAGCAGACCTAGAGGTTCAGCCCTTAACCCTTAGGCTCAATTAATTGGGAGTCTAAGGGCGTTAGTTAGCTAGGGGTACTGAAAACCAACGCGCCTGTTGCCTGGGCGAAAGCCCCCGTGCTATGCCTGGCGGCAGGCTACGCCAACAGCCCGGGGTAAGCTTACTGCTTATCTTTGCTATGATGTATTAATTCAAATCGGTCTCAATAGATTGAATAGCATAGCATAGATTATGAAAGTCCAAGTATCCGTCGTCTTTACCAATCCCGTGGATTTCGTTAATTTTTCTCATCAGGCACTGCCTCGATTTTGCGTGGATCTACCTTTTAAACCTCGCGCTATCCCAGTTGAAGAACTGTTGCCCAACATCCCTATGATTAATAGCAATTTAGACGATTGGACAACAGACCTGCCCTTCGAGCAAATAGAATACAAGGAAGAAGGAGCAGAGGAATATGCCAAAATGGTAGTAGTAGTGGGAATCCCACAGGATGATATGCCCTTGTTTGAAGATGTAGTTAAGTCCTATGGGGGAAAGGTTATGCCATCAGAGGGGTTGGATGTAATGGACATGTAGTCGAAACCCCATGTCTTACCGATAACCTGGCTTGTAGGTCATAGAAATTCCTTGTTAATCTTGATCCAAAATTTAAGACTATCACAAAATATGTTTGAAGGAAAAATAGTCTGGAATACACAAGGAATGAAATGACCTCTAAGCAGGATAAACCTGAGGTGGCTAAAATCCTCGAACCATTCAAACCCGCATTGGCGGAACATCTGATCAACCCTGATGTTATCTTAGACGAGGTACTGGCATGGACTGGCTCTCAGCCTTTTTTGACCCAGAAGCTTTGTCAAGTTATCCTTGACTTTAAATCTCCCATCCCTGTTGGTGAGGAAGCTCTTAAAGTCGAAGAACTCGTCAAAACTCACTTCGTTGAAAATTGGGAAACTCAGGAAGCCGCTGAACTTCTGCAAGATATTCGTAGTTTCTTGCTCGAAGAACAATTCCTGCGGCTGTATCAGAAAATTTTGCAGGGAGCCATGATGGCAAATGACAGTTGGGAACAAAAAGTGTTGCTCAACTCCGGTGTGGTGATTAACCAGGGGGGAAATTTAAAAGTTTCTAACCGTATTTATGAGGCTGTTTTTAATCTCAACTGGGTAGCTCAAGAGTTAGCACAGTTGACCAGTACAGACTATTGGTTGGCATCTGAGCTGACGACAGATGCTACTGATCAAGCCATCGCCATGGCTTTTCCTAACCTATCAATCACCCCAGTTACTCAACACCAAGATCTAACAACTGACGAGCCCAAACACCCAGATCTGACAACTGACGAGCCCAACCAATCAACTGTAGTACCTTTAGAGCCAGACCAAGCCACAACCTCGGCTACCCCATCAACTAGCAGAATCCCATCACCCATTAGTTTTTGGGGTGGCTTGATCGCCTTGTTTCTAGTCATTACCTTTGGTGTATTTCAGTGTACTAGTGCTAGAAGAGCAGACGATCAACTAAAAAACCTTGTTCCTCAGGACATATGCAGACGCCAATTTATTACCAGAAAAGAACAAATAGAGCAACTTAGAAAGATAAAGAGTCAAAATAAGGCTTTTCCCAAGCTATGTCAGTCAATGTTAGATCAATTGCAGTTTTCCTATGCTATAGAAGAGCTCGCTAGTCAAGGTGAATTCAAGCAAGCTACGATAAATCTTTGTCAAGTATCAGAGCGTTACTACCAGTTTAAACAAAAATCTCTTCCACGTTTTTTCCGTCGATGGGATAGGAGTAATGAGAGATCGGAAGAATGT
>NZ_JAAHFV010000135.1:0-15420 GCF_010672755.1 Moorena sp. SIO1F2 | reverse complement strand
ATTAGGGTAATATCATACTCATCCATTTGATCTACTGGATCAGTTGGGGTATTCTCTCGCTTCAGTAGATAATATTTAGCACTGACCTTAGGTGCGAAAATTACCTCATCTTCATCTTCGAGATCATGGGCTTGAAGCTTACGACCATTGATTAAAATGCCATTGGAACTAGCCTTCCCTTTGAGGTTACCATCAAAAATTCGGTAGTAGGGACTACCATCAGAACGTCTACGCCTTACTAAGGTCGCATGTCGGCGAGACACAAACTTTGAAAACAGGCGGATATCAGACTCTGGATCTCTACCGATAGAATATACCTCATCTTCCAAAGGAATCTGCTTGCTTCCCTTGTCATCCTCAATAATCAATAAATGGTTGTGGTCGGATTGTGTAGCCATGAATCGCTCGTGATCAAAAGGGTAATTGGTTGAGAACAATACTCTTATTTACTTACATTGGCACAGGTCTCAACCAGCTTGCGACTGACTTAAGGACTGATTTACCTAGAAAAATCTCCTGAGTGCTCAGCATTACCTGATTATTCCTTGAATCAATAATAGTAAACTACCAGACGCCAAGCTTACCCTATGGCCGTGGCTTCCGACCACCCAGGATACTGTAGCCTTCTGAAACCTTGCTGCTCTGATGGTCTATTCTAGGTATTCAAGCGAACTTGAACTAATTCCGCAAACGGGTTAGCAGCAGAGAGTTTGTGACAACACTAACTGAGCTGAAAGCCATGAAGGCACCAGCAGCAGCAGGAGAAAGTACTATCCCAAATCCTGGTAGTAGCCCACCAGCCGCTATGGGAATACCCAATATATTGTAACCGAATGCCCAAAACAGATTCTGGCGGATTTTGTTGAAGGTGGCTCGTGATAGGTCTATGGACTTGACCACATCGAGCAAGTTATTTCTGATCAGAATAATTCCTGCTGTTTCCGCTGCCACATCGGTTCCCCCATGCAAGGCAATCCCAACATCAGCTTGTGCTAGAGCTGGACTGTCATTGATGCCATCTCCCACCATAGCGACACAGTGTCCCTGGTCTTGAAGGTTTGCGATCGCATTAGCTTTGCCATCGGGAAGCACCCCAGCGATAACATCTTCTGGCTCTATTGACAAAGTTTTGGCCACAGCAGCCGCTACTTCCGGTCTGTCACCAGTTAGCATCATCACCCGCAATCCCAGGTCTTTGAGGTGTTCTACTGTTTCTTTAGCCTCGACTCTCGGAAGATCATTCACACCAATTAATCCAGCTAGTAGCCCATCAACGGCTACATAAACTACTGTTTTACCCCCATCTGCCAAAGCCTTGACTTCAGCTTGAGCAGTATCACTAATCGTAACATCCTGCTTACTCAACCAGTCTGCACTGCCAAGCACTACCCGTTGGTTTTCTACTAAAGCTGATAGTCCCAATCCTGGTTCTGTGTAAAAATCTTGAGCCCCTAACATCGGTAACTGTTGCTGTTGAGCTTCGGTAACAATTGCCCTACCTAAGGGATGGGATGTGCCACTTTCTGCTGCTGCTGCCAGTTGCAGCAATTGGCTAGCAGAAGATACAGCAATGGTTTTCGTAGCAATCCCGCTCTGTTGATCATTCTCTGTTTCAGGTTGAATCAGCAGGCAATCGGTAACCGTGGGTTGACCCTGAGTTAGGGTACCGGTTTTGTCAAAAACCACAGTATCCAGCCGATGCACCTGTTCTAAAATGTCACCACCTTTGATTAATAAGCCCCGCTTTGCCCCCAGGCTGGTACCGACTAGAATGGCGGTAGGTGTGGCTAGACCCAAGGCACAAGGACAAGCAATCACTAAAACTGCGATCGCTAATTTCAAACTCAACAGTAATGGAGAAGCCGCCATGGTTGACCAGACCTCCGGCCAGATTCTAGTTCCAGCCACGTACCAAAATAGGAACGTTAAAAATGCGATCGCCATCACCCCATAGGTAAAATACCCTGCTACTAAATCTGCTAACTGCTGTACTGGCGCTTTCCGAGTTTGCGCTTCCTCCACTAGTGCTACAATTTGTGCCAAAGTAGTTTCTCTACCAGTACGGGTTGCCTTTACCACCAGCACTCCCGATTTATTCAACGTGCCACCAGTAACCATGTCCCCTGGTTGCTTCAATACTGGTAGAGATTCCCCAGTCAGCATTGACTCATCAATCGATGAGACTCCCGTAATCACTTCCCCATCGACAGGAACTTTTTCCCCAGGTAATATCCTTAACCATTCTCCCACCCGGACTTGCTCCACAGGAATTTCGATCCCCGCTTGATCACCTTCTTTACTGTCTAATGTTCCAATCAACCGGGCTACCTGAGGCTGTAGGGATAGCAAAGACTCAAAGTCAGCAGTAGCTTGATATCTTGCTCCTTGTTCTAAAGTCCGACCTAAAAGAATAAAACCCAGCAACATCACTGGCTCATCAAAGAAACATTCCCATCCCAGGTTAGGGAATAGTAATGCCACACAGCTAGTGGTGTAAGCCGTCACCGCCCCCAGTCCGATCAACGTATTCATATTGGGAGCACCGTGCCACAAACCGCGCCCACCCTCGACTATGATAGAGCGTCCCGGTAATAGTAGCGCTATAGTTGCCAGTCCCCAATGGAACCACAAAGTACTCAATACTGGCAGCATTGGTCCATGGAACCAATGACCGATATGTCCTAATGTAGAGAAGACAATCAGGACAGCAGCAATCACTAGTTGCTGGCGGTATCCTCTGGCTTCTTGCTGATGTCTCTGGGCTGGTGTTAACCTATCCTGGCTCTTAGTTCCCTTTTCAGTTTCAGGTAAACGGGGTTGACTAGGAAACCCTTTTGATGTAAGCAAGTCAGCTAGGACAGTTGGTTGCACCTCACCAGCTTGATACTCTACCACAGCTACCCCAGTTACCAGATTCACACAGGCTTTCGATACCCCAGGGTTACTGCTCAGTTGCCGTTCCACTACACCAACACAACCAGCACATTTCATGCCAGTTACATCTAATGTGATGGTTTCTACAGGCAAAGCTGGTTGGGTTAAGGTAATCTTAGGGGAAGTTGGCATAGATTTTGGCATAGATTTGGTGAACAGCTTCAGTAGATAGTGGCAACCCCTTGAGGATTAAGAGCAACACATGCCTCTTATTTCTAGCTTAGGCTAACAGCTGCTCAACTAGCCTACAGTTAATGTTTTTAATGGTTATCATTATCTAATTGTTGATGTCAATCACGAAAGCAGGACACTTGGAAAAAAAGGTCCGTCAGCTTAGATAATTGAGATATCACTAACTTAAAAGTTTCGACTTAAGGGTGAGATGCTGATTGCATTAACAGGGATTGGGCGTAGCAATCCAGTCGGTAGCTGCTCACTGTCGAATCAAGTATCTACCTTGATCTCCTCTTGACTCTAACTGTTATAAGCGGAGGATTCTGCCCAATTTTGTCAAACATTTGGCCGTAATCCCAGGCTCTAGTATTGAATATGAATATATAGTGGAAGAGTCTTGAGTTTGGTAGGGCTAAGAACAGCTAGCTTGAAACGTCCTAATCACTCCTCCTAGGCAGGAGTTTACTTTAAGTGACAAACACCAATTACCACTTACCAATTACCACTCACCAATCACGACTCACCAATCACGACTACTGCCACCATTTCGTCTATGAGGGAAACTGATGGTCTTATCTTTGAAAATCGTACATGATACCTTCCTAAAACAGCAACCTGTACCCAGCCAGAAGATCGAAAATGAAGAGGATAAAGTTTGGGTAAAAAAAGGCAGGGAACTAGAGCTGCACAGCTGGGTAGACCTCAAAGACGAGAAGTCTTACCTGCGGATTGCTTTTACCAAAGATGAATTTAATGGCAAGAATACCTGGTACGTCTACGAACCCCATGTCGAGGTTTGGGATGATGACAAGCAGTTGTTCCCTAAGAAAATATCCATCAAGGTCAGGAATGTTACCTCCTGCTCCACAGAAGTAGTTCGGGGGCTAGACAAGCAGATTATTGATGAAATGAACCGACTGATCCCAAATGTACTAATCAGCTTTGATGATTTAGATGTGCAACTAGGTCCTGCGGTCTGGGCTATGCTGCAACCCGCTGCCAAAAGAGCCCTCGAACGTGCTATTCAAGACCGGGGCGTTCCCATGGTAGTAAATTCAGCCTATCGCACCATTGCCCAGCAATTAATACTATATAACCACTACAGAAATCGCCGTTGCGGTATTCCTATTGCTGCCCGTCCGTCTCGCAGTAATCACCAAAGTGGTCTAGCCATTGATATTTCAGATTACCTTAGCTGGCGACCTTACCTCCAGAAGTACGGCTGGCGATGGCTCGGTTGGGGGGACCCAGTTCATTTCGACTACGTAGGCAGAGGTACCCGAGACATTCGCGCCCTAGCAGTGCGGGCATTCCAGCGAGTTTGGAACCGCTATAATATCAATGACCGGATTTCCGAAGATGGTTCCTACGGACCATCAACCGAGAGACGACTAAACAATAGTTTTTCAGAAGGGTTTTCGATCTCGGTACCCTCCAAGAAAGAATCTGAGAAGTCAATACAATTTCGGGTACTGCGCCTAAGCCGACCTTATATGAAGGGAGAAGACGTGCGTGCTATTCAACAAGCCTTGGCCAAAGCAGGCTATAGTCTGGATGTGGATGGTGTCTATGGACCAGGTAGTGAGGCAGTTGTAAAGCAGTTCCAACAACAAAACGGTTTAGATGTAGATGGAATTGTCGGCCCAGCAACCCGTGCCAAAATGGGACTTTAATTGAACACCATTGACCCTAACCGAATGGTAATGGTCAATGGCGAAACAATCTATCATTCATTCATTCAGAAGTTCCAGAGGTATTCATCATTCCTAAATCATCATTGATGGTTTCATTTATTATTTCTCCGTAACTGACAATTTAAATGCGAAATGCGTAAGCTATTAGCACGATTTTTTAAAGCAATCTACCGAATTCTTTTTCGACCAAAAAACGGTAAACTAAGGAGAAGAAACCCACCCATGGCACGTATTATAATTTCCGCTGGTCATGACCTCAAAGACCCGGGAGTAGTGGCTTTAGGCACAACAGAGTCTCGGGAAATGATACTTACCCGTAATGAAATTGTTAAAGAGCTGGAATTACGGGGAGTAGATTGTATAGTTGTTCCTGACTCTCTCAGTCGTCGAGACACAATTCGATGGATCAATGCCAATGCTGTGCCTGGTGACGTAGCCTTGGAAATCCATGGTAATGCCTTTAACGGTTCCCTGCGAGGGGCTGAAGCCTTTTACATCTATGGTAACGATGAAAGGCAGCTGGATGCTCAGCTCTTACTGAATGCCTTACTCCAAGAAATTCCTGAACTTCCCAGTCGTGGCATTCAAGCGGATATCCACTCTCCCAATCGGCGCGGCTTATCCTTTTGTCGTCAGGTAGCAGTCTCTTCCGTACTGATGCAGTTGTGTTTTCTCGACAATCCTCAAGACCTAGAGTTACTGCAAAATCAGCGGGAAAAATTTGCCAAAGGGATTGCTCAAGGATTAATTAAATGGAGCGGTCAGACTCCAAAAACTCCTGAGTTTCCTACTATCAATATCTTTATTAAACAACAGAAGTATGACGAAAAAGGGATTTTAATTAATAGCAATGCCTTTATCCCCGTTGATTTAGTGGAAATGCTCGGGATTAGCCTAACTGATCGAGAAAATATTCGCCAAATCAGTTATGGAAATGTTGTCTATGTCAAAGCGGTAGACTTACAGGAGTTTAATATAGCTGCATCCTGGGAAAATCAGACAAAAACTGTTATTTTAAATTCACTTCCCCGCACCTTACTGGAAGATGGTGATCAAATTATGGGGATGGGAAATGCCACTGAAAGCCAATTGAAAGGCTTTCTTGAGAAAAACAATGAAGACGGTTTAAAACAATTTCCTGACTTACCCAGACTTTACATAGAAGAAGCGGAAAATGAGGGAGTGAACCACGATGTTGCTTTCTGTCAGATGTGTCTGGAAACCGATTATTTACGCTTTGGAGGTAAGGTCAAACCTGAGCAGAATAACTTCTGTGGATTGGGTACCGTTGAGGCTAGTGCTGCTGGTGCTACGTTTCCTGACCCGAAAACAGGAGTTAAAGCTCACATTGAGCACCTAAAGGCATATGCCAGTACTGATATGATTAACGAGGTCCCGATAGTAGACCCTCGTTTTGAGTATGTTCCCAGAGGTGTTGCTCCTTCAGTTTATGACTTAGGCAGACGTTGGAATCCAGATTTGGAGTACGGGAATCAGATTATGGTATTTATTAAACAGCTTTATGGTGTTTTTTGAAGGATGAAGCATGTCACAGGTCATACTTCAAACTTAATACTTCACACTTGATACTTCACACTTGATACTTCACACTTGATACTTAATTCTTAACTACTCCCTAAAACAAACAAACTCAGAAGCGTACCACTATTCCAGAGACTATGGAGCAGCATGGGAGCTAGGAGATTACGCGATCGCGTGTAAACGAATCCCAAGACAATTCCCAATGTGGCTAGGGGTAGGACTTCTGAGAGACTCAAATGAGCGATCGCAAAAATCAGACTACTTAATGCGATCGCTCCCCAAACTGGTAGATAACGAGTCAAAGAGGGCAACAAGAACCCTCGAAAGATTATCTCTTCAAACACTGGTGCTGCCACAGCTGCTGTCAGAAAAAATATCGTCAAAGCTATGGTGTCCTGTCCCTCCAAAGCTAGGGGCAACAGTGGGTTACTACCGCCATTTCCTTGCCATAACTGTTGGTTAATCAGAGATACCACAATCACCAAGGGCAGTGCTATCAAATAGCCACCGACTCCCCAGACAATCCAGTTGCTGCGCCACTTGAAGCTAAACCAATCCTCTGGCAGGGGCAAAAAGGGCTTAATGGAAAGATACATCACTAACAAGCCCCCAAATGCCATGATTAGGTAAGTTAGCAACACATAAAAAGCACTCATCTGTACCGTAAAATTAGCTGGGTTAATCCCAACAATTCCCAGTGACAGCCCAATTACAAGGGGTAACAGGAGTTGACCGATGGCGAAAAAACCAAAAATCAACACTTGCCAAATAATTTCCCCATCCCAAGCTGTTTTCCATGGCACATTATGATTCGTTGCTATCAGGGATTGCTTACCTTGAAACAACAACTGACCAACCAAACACACTAAGATTATCAAACCCAATAGGGTGTTAAATCCTGGGATGACAGCGATAATGAATAATTTGACAATTGCTTGTTCAGCCGTTTTTTGTTCTTGGGTTTGGAGTGACAATAGGTCATCTTGGCGCTGCTGCACTTGATACAGCTGACTCAACGCGCGATAGCGGAACCAATTATCTAAATTTTGTTCAATTTTTTGCTCAGCATCTGGTAGTACTAGAGGTGGCTCACTCCATAGACCCATTAATACCCGAGCAGTTTCTAATGAGCCATTAGAGTATGTCTGTGCATCCCAGGTTTGAATAGCAGCATCGGTTTTTCCTTGTTGAGCTTGGAGAATGCCAATACGCAAATCCAGCTTAGCAATCAGTTGTTCGATGTCAGACAATGACTGTTGCAATTGCTGTTGCTGGGAGGGATAGGAGTTTTGGGTCAGGGGAGTAGCTGGTGATTGTGATTGCGCTCCATCCTTCGGTGTGGTTACCTTCCCTATGGAAAATTTTTGGAGTTTGGTCAGAACCTTTGACTGATTGGTCTGAGCCAATTGACGGGCTGTTTCATACTGTTTTTGAGCAGATTGAAACGGCTCAGCACCAATCAAAGCATTACGAGCCACAGTCCAATCTACCTTAGACTCCTGATTAAGCTGCTCAGGTGCAGCAGAATCAGGGTTTGTGTTCTGCCACTCCCAGCCATGAAGTACTAGATTGGTTTGGCGAAGTTCCAGATTAGTTTGAATCTGGGGCTGACCCCAGCTTTCTACCAGAGAAAGGCCAATTCTAGCGATCGCAAAAATCGTCAGTACAATTAAAACCAACCGTTTTATAGTCATCGAACCCCCCAACACACAAGCATTTTGCTCATTAGTTACTAGTTATTTGTTGCTGGTCAACGGACAAGTAACCAATAACTAGTCACCAACTGTACACTGCCACTTTAGGGATAATCTAGCTAGGTTACAATGACCTTGATGATTCGGAATCATCTGAGTATACCCAGTATACATTTGTCACCCTAGCTGACCCGGCTGAACCACACACCTGCTCATGGAGGAATAAGAGATTGGCTACCCGCGTCGTTATTGTCCGTCACGGTCAAAGTACTTACAACATTCAGCAGATCATTCAAGGACGCAGTGATCAGTCAGTCTTGACCGAAAAAGGTCGTGCTGATGCCCAAAAAGTTGGTACTGCCCTCAGTAGCCTCAGCTTTGATGCCATCTACTGCTCCCCTTTACAACGGGCAAAGCAAACCGCAGATATTATCCTATCCTATTTGCCAAACCCTCCCCAGTTACAGCCATCAGATCAGCTGATGGAAATCGATTTACCCCTTTGGCAAAATCTGCAAAAGAATGAAGTTAAGGAAAAATTCCCAGAAGACTACCAGCACTGGAAAGAACGCCCCCATGAATTTTCCATGGTCATTCCCACAGCGGTCGGGTCAAAAGAACATTTTCCCGTGCTTGAACTGTATAAACAAGCAGAGCAGTTTTGGCAAGAGGTTATCCCCCTCTATCAAGGAGGTACGATTTTAATCGTAGCCCATAATGGTATCAATCGCTGCTTAATTAGCAGTGCCATTGGGGTAACTCCTGCTCGTTACCATAGTATCAGGCAATCCAATTGTGGCATCAATGTGCTAAATTTCACTGGTGGTTGGGGAGAAACCGTACAATTGGAATCCCTCAATCAAACCTCCCACTTGGGGGAAACATTGCCAAGAAGGGGAGATATTGACCAAGGGTTGCGTCTGTTGTTGGTGCGCCATGGTGAAACCGATTGGAATCGTGCGTCTCGCTTTCAGGGACAGATTGATGTACCTTTAAATGACAATGGTCGTAAACAAGGACAGCAAGCGGGTGAGTTTCTAAAAGATGTCTCCATTGATTTTGCAGTGAGTAGCCCGATGCTGCGTCCTAAGGAAACTGCTGAAATTATTCTCCAGTCTCACCCCAATGTCAATTTACAAGTTGATGATGGACTCCGGGAAATCAGTCATGGCTTATGGGAGGGCAAATTAGAATCAGAGATTTCCCAAGAGTATGGTGAATTGCTCAATCAGTGGAAAGTTGCCCCAGAAACGGTACAAATGCCAGAAGGAGAGAACCTACAGGATGTTTTGGAAAGAGCAGTGGCATCCTGGAATGGGATGGTTCAATCGGCTACGGCATCTGGTTCAGGATTTCAGACTGGTTTAGTGGTGGCTCATGATGCTATCAATAAAGTAGTACTTTGTGAAATTCTTGGCTTGAGTCCAGCATTAATTTGGAATATCAAGCAGGGAAATGGGGCTGTCAGCGTAATTGATTATCCCCAAGGCTTAGACAAAGCCCCAGTATTGCAAGCGATGAATATCACCACACACCTATCTGGAGGTGTATTGGATAAAACAGCGGCTGGTGCGCTGTAGCTAGACAATACGATCAACTTCCATGCTTTGGAGTAACTATGTTGAAGGTTGGCTGAAGGTTGACCCTAAGCCCAAGTTTTACAGTCAACCTCGCCTCTTTTGGTACGCGTTCACGCTTGTCAGGAAACTCGACCGGGGTCGCACCACTACTTTGGACGCCTAGGGCGAACAACCTTCAACATTAACTTGATGTAGTCAACAGCAAACTGCTAAATGCAAAACTCATCAACACCACACAAGCAAATCCGCACCCATGTTTTCATTTCCGGAAGAGTTCAAGGAGTTGGTTATCGCTACGCTACAATGCTTCAAGCTAAGCATCTAGGGGTGAATGGCTGGGTCAGAAATCTTCTTGATAAGCGTGTGGAAGCAGTGTTTGAAGGTGACGCCGCAGCAGTGCAAGCTATGGTTCGTTGGTGTCATAGCGGGCCGTTAAATGCTGTGGTTGACAATGTGGTGGTTAAGAATGAGACACCAGAAGGTTTGCAGGGATTTGAAATTACGCACTAATCGGTATAGTTGAGCTTGGTTGTAAATCCGTTTTCGTAGCGTGACCGTAGGTCAATCCCATTGATAACTAAAAATTAACATCTATTTAGTCTCGCAACTAAACCCCAATAAATAGGTATAAAACGGTATTTAACTGTACAAAACCGACATTGACATTTTAATAGCGCTAGAGTATAATCAGGAAAGGAGACACACCAGTTGACGATGTAAAAAAAAGTGGGCTATCCCAAAAAACTATCGACTCAAATTGTCCCCGTGGTGGGGATGAGTAAGTCGGTCGAACTTGAGTTGTTGTCTACAATGAAAAAACTAGGCGTCGTTAGGGCTGAGTCTTACAACAAGCTGGGGAGCATTAACCATTGGGGACTGGACTGGAAAAAGGCTATCCCCAAAGTAAAAAGCTTCAGGACTCCCGACACCCTGGGGCTGCCTGCTAAGTTAATGGATTGGACTATCAATGATGTAGCAAAAGCCATTACAGCTCAGCAAGCAGCCTGTATTGATGCGGTGATTAAGAAAATCTACAAGAGGTTTCCAGGAATTGAAAACCAAAAGACCAGAAAAGAACTTTGCCAACAGGTTAAAACTTTAGCAATTCTTGATAATCCACTTCTTCACAGACTGATTAGAAAGGAGTTTCAGCGGGGGCATTCCTGGGTCAAGAACCAGATAGTCTATCAAAAAGTAGGCTATAAGTGCAGAAGGCTCTCTCGCAACACTTATCAGTTAGAGTTAGCTGGATTAAGAAGAGGAAAAAGAAACAAGATAATCGTCAAATCTAATCGCCAAATAAGTGGGCAGATTAGATTAATCTACAGTCAAAATTTCGCAAGATTTGAGATTCATTTTTTAGTAGACCATGGAACTGTTGAAATTCCATCTGAACGTCGGAGCATCGGATTAGACAAGGGATACACGGAGGCTTTCTATGACTCAGATGGTCAGGCACACGGCAAAAATCTAGGTAGATTAACAACCAAGAAGTCCGACAGAATCTGCTCAAAAAACCGCAACAGAGGAAGACTTTGGGCGCTTCACAAGAAGTTAAAAAAAATCGACCCAGCTAAATCGGCTCGAATACTCGAAAATAACCTGACCAGAAAAACGGAAAATCGCCGATACAGAAAAAATCAATCAGAGATAAAGGCGATTATAGGAGCCGCTTCCAAGTCCCTTTTTAAGGGAGAATCTTTAAAAGTATTTGCAGAAGATTTGACACAACCAATCCGAAACAAACGCCAGTCCAAAGCTATGTCCCGCAAGCTCAATAGTTGGATGAAAGGAGAAATACGGGAATCGTTACAAAAATGGGCTGATTGGACTGGCTCGGTTGTTACAGAAGTGCAGCCTAGTTACACGTCGCAAGTTGACTCCGTGACCGGAACCCTTCTAGGGAAAAGAAGCGGGGACAATTTTACCAGGTTTAATGGGGTCGTGTTACAGGCTGACTGGAATGCTGCCAGAAATATCCTTAGTAGAGGTACGGATAAGGATATCACCCGGTACATGAGTAAAGCTGAGGTGCAGGCAGTATTATTGCGTCGTACCGCGCGTTACTTGGAAGGTATGGGACTGAGTCTGCTTGATGCAGTTGAGCTTGGCTGGCTTAACTGCAAACATACCAAAACTCGGGCTTTCAAGCAACTCCTCAACGAGATTTGAGGAACGCCTAGATAGATGAGCGGGAGGCTTGGATCCAATTGCTGAATGACCGCTCCTCACTCAGGCAACAATAAATTGAACCTTGACCGTTTGATACGGGTTTGTTCCAATTAATTACGGTTTAAGAGTATCTCTAGACTAGAAGATTCTAAACTAGTAGATGTCAGGATTATGGAATTTCCTATGTCTACAGAAGATGCTCCCATCAATAGTGCTGTCTTAGTCACCATCATTGGTGAATCAGTAATTCGAGAAAGCCTTGTGAAGCTAATCAAAAGCCACGGGGCTACTGGTTATACTGTTAGTGATGTAAGGGGAGAGGGGGGTCACGGCAGACGCCTAGGAGATATTCCGGGCTACAACACCAATGTTGAAATTAAGACTATCGTATCCCGGGAAGTGTCTGATGCAATTCTGCGTGCTATAGCCGAATACCGGAATCGTCACGCCTTAATTGCCTACCGACAGGATATAGAAACGTTAAGTAATTAAAGCAGCGATCAAGTTATCACAAGTAATTACCAGTCAGTTAATCTAACCAATCATCGATTTTCTGGCTGGGATAGACACGCCTAGACTTTGGATTTCTCTGACTCTTACTGCTAGTGCTACTTTCACTAGCTTCGGTAGTTACAGGATTAACTTCCTGTTTATATAAGTCTGAGTTACGATATTGGTTCTTTAATGGTGATTGCTTCTGGGGTTTAGGCTTGGGGTGTCTATTTTGCCAACCGAGAGTTCTTTGTAAAGAGCGCAATTGGGCATGAGCTTCATTGATTTGTTGTAGCTTGGAGTGAGCTTTCTGTTGTAGCCGGGGATTACCAGAAAAACGGTCAGGATGCCATACCCAGGTCAAATCGAGGTAGCCCTGGTGAATCTCCTCCTGTGAAGCTCCAGGCTCCAGCTCCAGGATTCTGTAGTATTTCTCTACCTCTAACATTTACAATATCCTCTTCCGACAGTGACAGGAAAATCAATTAGTAGACACAAAGAAGCCCAAACAAACTTGTTGGGGCAAATTTCGCGCTGTGATGAAAGCCCTTGAGTCAGTTCCTCACTACCAAAGTGCTGGAAAAAACTCAGGACTTTAACACTCAGCACTGACAAACTTTTACTTTTATAGCTACTTACTTAGTTCAGGATAAAGGCATCTTATTTTGAAATACCTACTCGATCTAAGAGTCATACGCTAAGTAATTTTGCTTATTATTTTTGTAATCTTATTTCAGTAAGGCTTCTAGAATTTAGATGCGTTTTTTCTGCTACTTAGTCAAGTAAACAATAAATTTAAGTCTGAATTAATTGGCAGTAAATTGCAGCAAAAAAACACATCAATTTAAGAAATATATAGTTTCTAGTCTTTAGTTAACGTAAGTTCATGGTTTGACAGCAAACCTCTACAGCATTGATTAGCCCTGATTAGGTAACAAAGGCACAAGGCTGAAAGATAAAATAAATATTAAAAAAAGCTAAAAAAAATCTAAAATTAATTCTGAATGGCTAGCTAGTATGAGAAAATGATAAGATTGTAAAGGCAATCGGATTAACAATTCCTCAGTTATTATTTTTGAGCATGAAGCTGGCATCAAGAGTTGGTCAAGTTACCCCTTCCTTAACTTTAGCCATTGCTGCTAAAGCCAAAGCCATGAAGGCAGATGGGATTGATGTTTGTAGTTTTAGCGCCGGAGAACCGGATTTTGACACTCCCGCTCATATTAAAGCAGCCAGTAAGCAAGCCCTGGATGAAGGAAAGACTAAGTATGGTCCAGCTGCTGGGGAACCGAAGCTAAGAGTTGCGATCGCAAATAAACTGCGCCATGAGAATAACCTGGATTACGATACACACAACGTTATTGTCACCAACGGCGGTAAGCAATCCCTATTCAACTTGATGCTGGCTCTGATTGAAGTGGGAGATGAGGTGATTATTCCTGCTCCCTACTGGCTTTCCTATCCAGAAATGGTAAAGCTGGCTGGTGGCAAACCTGTGATTGTTCCTACAGATGCCACTCAAGGGTACAAAATTACACCGGCTCAGCTCCGTTCATCCATTACACCCCAAACTAAATTATTTATTCTCAACTCTCCGTCTAATCCCACCGGTATGGTTTATACTCCCGCAGAACTAAAAGCCTTGGCGGAGGTAGTGGTAGAGCAAGATATTCTGGTGGTTTCTGACGAAATTTACGAGAAAATTCGCTACGATGGGGCTCAACACCTTAGTATTGGGGCAGTAGGCTCAGAAATATTCAAGCGCACTATCATTAGTAATGGGTTTGCTAAAGCTTTTGCCATGACCGGCTGGCGTATCGGTTATATAGCCGGTCCACTAGAGCTAATTAAAGCAATGACCACGATTCAAAGTCATAGCACCTCTAATGTTTGTACCTTTGCTCAGTATGGTGCGATCGCAGCTTTGGAAGGTTCCCTTGACTGTGTAGAACAGATGCGCCAAGCCTTTGCCCAACGGCGACAGGTGATGTTAGAGCGCCTGACGGCCATGCCTGGACTGACTTGTGTGAAGCCAGACGCTGCTTTCTACTTATTCCCTAACATCAGTCAAACTGGTTTAAGCTCTTTGGAATTTTGCGATCGCTTACTCAGTTCCCAGCAAGTTGCTGCAATTCCTGGTATTGCCTTTGGTGCTGATGATTGTATCCGTCTGTCTTATGCTACGGATATGGCTTCCATTGAGAAAGGGATGGATCGATTGGAAAAGTTTTTGCATCAATTCAATGGCCACGGATAAAATCCCGAAGCTTGCCATAGTTCTGTGATCACAATTTTGTGATCAGTTGTTGCCATTCTCGACAAACTTTGATCTCTGTTTTCTGCTGTCGATAACTAGCAACTTAGCTTTCAACCACGAGCAGGAAAACTACCACCAATGAACTGAACATCACTAAAGGTTTCAATCCACAGACGAGCGCCACAAGCCAGTGGAGTGTCTGGCTGATATACAATCCGACACGGACCGAGGATTTCTACCTGGTTGCCGTATACATTGTTGCCACTTCGTTTTACTGAAATCACTGGCTTGCGCTCTTGAGGACTTTTGTTGATATTCGAGCCAATATGATTGCGGTTGACATTAATCTTTGCTAGAGCCGGAGTACGACTGGTACGCCATTTTCCTTTTGGTCCTCTAGTGCCTTTAATGATTTGAGGCAGATTGTTGAACAGGGGAATAATCCAGAATTTCCCGCTTTTATAGGCACCCCGGACCCGACCCTTCTCTAGGAGTTGGCGCAATCGGCGAGGAGAAATACCTAACAGAGATGCTGCTTCAGTAGTACAAACGCACTTGTTCATTTCTGGATTTAAAAAACTATACCTATAACACTATTATAATTTCAAAGCGCCCTTAGTGTCAAACGTCTAGTAAACTCACCTATAAAGTAGGGTGATTATTAATAACTCACTTTAACGGTAGAGTTATTGCCTAAGTCCCTCAGAAAGTGATCGTTAGGGATGCGTGTAGGAATTGTGATAATTTTTCTTTTCTACTCCCTACTCCCTACTCCCTACTCCCTACTCCCTACTCCCTACTCCCTACTCCCTACTCCCTACTCCCTACTCCCTACTCCCTACTCCCTACTCCCTACTCCCTACTCCCTACTCCCTACTCCC